>CANJZR010000152.1 GCA_947479075.1 Planctomycetaceae bacterium | reverse complement strand
CGCTTCGGCCGTGCCTCAGTCCGCAGAGCCGACGGGCGAGACATCGACTGCGCCTGAGTGACGCCCACAGCTGGCTGCTCTTGGAGGGATATTTTACCGAGCGGGGAACTTCAGACCGTGGCGTTCTCGGCACCGACGAGACTCTGAACCAGCTTGATCAGTTCGCGGGGGCTAAACGGCTTGCCGATCAGTGCGGAGATCTGCAAGTCACGTCGCAGCATGTTCTCGGAGAGTTCATAGCCCTTGGATGTCAGCATGATGATGGGAACATCCCAGAACCGGGAGTCACCGCGGACAATACGGCACAGCTGCAGACCATCCATCCCGCCGGGCATCTGGCAGTCGGTGATGATCACCGCCGGAGTTTCACGCCGGATCGCTTCCAGAGCCAGTTCGCCGCTGGGAAAAGTTTCCACCACGAAGCCAGCCTTGCGCAGCGCCATCTCAAGTGTGCAGGTGATATGGGCGTGGTCATCGCAGGCGACAACCCGGAGCGGCAGCTGAGAGGACACAATTGTCTCCAGTGAAACTTAACCATGTAAGCAATTGAAACCTATTTCATGAATGGCACTCCGCCGCGATTTCCTGCCTCTGGCGACGATTCGGCTGGAAATATTTGCGACTCGCTGGCACGACTCGGTACCACCGTATTCCCGACAGGGCTGGCAGATTCGTCATCTCCGGACTGCTGCCCGTCCGAATGACATCCTTCTGGTCAAAGAAAAATTGCTTTTTCGGAAACGTGAGGGCGAGGTGGTACATCCCTGCCTGAAATGCAAAACGGGGACGGGCTGATTCGCCCGTCCCCGTTGAGGATTGCTGATATCGCGAGGACTTCTGTCCCACGCCTTCCGCAACTACTTCTTCACGCCAATGGCGAACAGCGTCGACTTGTTCGAGATGTACAACACATCGTTCGCGATGATCGGCGAGCTGTAAACCGAGTTGCCGCAGCTGTTGGTTGCGAGTTCTTCCATCTCTTTGCCGTGCTTGAAGACGATCACATCGCCGTCTTCATCACCACAGAAGACCTTGCCATCCGCAATCAGAGGCGAACCCCATGAGGCGGCAAACATGTCGTAGTTCCAGTACGACTTGCCCGTCTGGGCGTCGAGGCAGTGGACTGCTCCACTTGAGTCGACGACATACAGCAGATCGTCCTTGATGGAACAGGTGCCCATCGTGCGGTGCATCTCTTCTTCGAAGTCGAGCTTCTTGTTGCCGTTGGTGTCTTCACCGACGAAGTGCCAGACAGCTCCCGAGTTGGGATTCGGTGCAGTCTTCTCGCCGTTCTCAGGGTGAATGGCCTGCAGACGACGGGTCCCATCGAGTGAATCGACGATGGGCTTGCCATCCTTGTCGACAGCCAACTCCGAGCTGATATCGCCCCGTTTGGTCGGGTCGATACACCACAAGTGGCCATTCCCTTCCCCGTGCTCGGGGTCTTCTCCCACTCCGATGTAGACCTTGTTGTCGTAGATCACCGGAGTCCCGATGAGATGGTTCCGTTCGCTCTTCCCGCTGACCGAGTATTTCGAGGCCTTCGGGTTGCAATCAAACTTCCACAACAACTTCGACTTCCCAGCTCCATCGCCTGCGGGGTCAAAGCTGTAGACCCAGCCATCGCCCGCACCGAAGATGACCTGTGCCTGGCCACCGATCTCGGCATAGGCCGGCGACGACCACTGGCCGTGGAGGATGTTCTTGCCGGGGGAAGCATCGGTCCACAGCACCTTTCCGGTGTTGCGGTCGATGGCGAAGAAGCTGGGAGCATTCGGGGCCGGAATGTTCACGTGCGATTCATCCACACCGTTCGAGGTGCAGACATACAGCGTGTTCCCAACGCAGGTCAGCGAGCAACTGCACATGTTGTGCTGCGATGTGCCGAGCTGGCCCATCATGTCAAACTTCCAGACGATATCGGCCTCGTCCTTATTTTCGTTCTCTTCCGAGGTGAACGGGCTGTCGTTCTCGTTGTCATGGAAACCTTCTGCATCCAGGCAGACAACTTCACCACGGCTGGTGACGTACCAGAGACGATCTCCTTCGCAGTACGGTGAGCAGCAGATCCCCTGGTCGGGCCAGTCGTGGACCAGTCCGGTCGGGAGCTTCTGGCTGGAGTGTTGCCAGAGGAACTTGCCGGTCTTCTCGTCCAGACAGAGGAGAACACCCAGGTCGATGTTCTTGGGGTAACGCTTCAAATAGCCGTGGTAGTTGTTGGTCCCGACATAGATCTTCCCATTCGCGACCACGGTGTTCCCGTAGGTCTGCGATCCGAGCGGGGTCGACCAGAGGATGTTGGTCCCCTTCTTCACATCCCAGGTTTCTGGGATGCCCGTCGCATCCGGAGTGTTGTTGCGATGGGTCCAGCCTCCGAGTTGAGGCCAGTCTTTCGGGGAGAGCTGACGAGACTTGATCTCAGCCTGCAATGCAGCAGTCGGGTCATCAGCTGCCCCCGCGATGGCGGGGACCAGAGCAGCGCCCAGCAGGGCGAGAGAAATCATCGATCGCATAGGAGATGAACTCCGGAGGGAGGTGAAAGGTGGGCGGGTGTTGCGGGAGTTTTCGAGGACCCCCACAGGTCAGATCCTGAAATGATCAGACGTGCAGGGGAACCCGGCACGTCTGATGGATTACTTTGCGGGAGCGGCGGCCGGAGCTGCTGCTGGTGCGGCTGCTTCAGTATTCGAGTAGACACTCAGGTTGTCGTAGAACACTTCGGCATTCTTGGCATCCGCGAACAGTCCGGGGCTGCCATTCGTGTTGGCCATCACGTCTTCGCCGGAGATGGTCCATTCAGCGGGCTCAGCTTCGCCCTTCTTCCAGACCTTACCCTTGAGGATCGCTTTGCCATTCTCGGCGGAGGTCTGGAACTTCATCGTGTACCAGACATTGGGCTCCATCGTGAATGGAACCTTGATCTCCAGCCGCGACAGCTGGGCGGCCCAGGTGCGGATCTGCAGCTGCTGGCTGGCTCCCATCATCACCAGCGTGTACCGCTGAGCGGTGAGGCCGATGTCGGGCAGCTTGCCATCCTTCTCAAATCCCAGGACATCCGACTGAATGGTGTAGTCGCGGAGGTCGGTGTGACCAAACCAAGCCTGGCTGCGCTGTCCCTTGGGGATTGTGGTGATCTTGCACATCACGCCATTCCCGGTGGGTGGACGGTCTCCCTTGGTCACCTTCAGACGAGGCTCAGCGACCTTGGCAGCGCCCTCACCGGTTGCCCGGTCCCAGGTCGACCATTCTACGGAGCCGAGAACTTTCTCATCGACCAGCAACTTGAGCGAGGCCCCCAGACGGGCTTCCGCGTCTTCTTTGGTCTTGGGCTTCAGCTCCGAGTTTGCCAGCTTCACGAAGCGAAGCAATTCCGTCCACCTCTGCAGGGGAGTGGAGTCGTCCAGAACGAGTGTGACAGGTCCGGGAGGAGCATCCTTTGCCGGTGGTGGGCTGTTGGTAATCCCGCTCTGCAGGTAGATGTAGAGCAGGGCAGCCTGTGGATCTTTCTCACGCAATTGAGACAGCAGATCCCAGTCGAGAACAATATGGCGATAAGCGGCACCGACCCACGTGGAAGGGACCTTGCCATTGTCGAAGTTGAATGACCACTTCAGTTCCGGCACCACACGGATGCGGGATTTGGCGGTCAGGTCGCCGAACTTGACGGTCACAGCTGCAGGGCTGTGCTCGGTCGCATCGGCACCGATTTCGTATTCGCCGCGATCGGTGATCTTCCCGGGACCAGTGACGGTGACCTTCACGTCCTCAGGAGCGGCGTTGCGCAGGTACTGTCCCTTGGCATTGTAGAGCCGGAATCCGAAGGCCTGCCTTGAACCAGGTCGCAACAGAGCTTCCACAGGGACCACCTGCAGCTGAGCAGGGGTATTGTCTTCTTCGCGAGGAGTTTCCTCGAGCAGGCTGGGGGGATTCTCAGCGAACGACTGATTGTCCTTCTTGCCCACGCAATAGATGGCCGAGGTGGTCGGCATGAAGACACAGCCATTCGCTGCGATCGGGGAACCGTGACAGTCTTCGCCCGCGGGCAGGCGGAACTTGTGCAGAATGTCGACACCCGTTTCGGTCGGCTTCAGCACGTAGCAATTGCCATTCACTTCATTCGCCCAGATCTTGCCATCCGCATAGAGCAGACTGGCTCGCATCATACGGCCGAGAGGTTTCTGCGAAATCAGTTCGCCGGTCTCCGCGTTTACGACGTACAGCTTGCCGTTGTCAGTTGCGACATACAGACGATTTCCGATCAGGATCGGTGACGACCGGCTGACGGTCCACTCGGTCTGCTTCCAGAGTTCGCCACCGGCCTTCTTGATGTCGAGTTCACCCGGCTTGGCCTTGGCGGGATCGAGGCAGTAGAGCGAGCCAATCTTCGAGTCAGCCAGTCCCTTGTCATCCAGCAGCTCTTCTCCCACACCCGAGTAGATCTTGCCGCCCGCGATGAGCGGGGTGTGGTTGAGGCCGTGGACGGAACAGTAGTAGTTCCAGATCGGCTTACCGGTCCGGGGCTGGAAGGCCCACAGCGCTCCGTCGCCCGAACCGAAGACCATCTGCAACTCGCCCTTGACCGTGGTCAGGATCGGGGAGCTGTAGGTCGTGTCCTCGGGACGCACGCGTGTGCCGGAGAACCACACAGGCAGGCCGTTGCGTTTGTCAAAGGCCATGAACCGGTGGGTGGGCTGGGCATACTCGCCGTAATTCACGAACACCGCGCTGATGATCACACGGTCTTCGTGGACGATTGGGAAGTTCGTGCGTCCTCCATAGGTGCTGAGGAGTCCATACTCCTCATGCATGGAGTGCGACCACTTGACCTCACCGGTCTTGCCGTCGAGGCACTGAAACAGTCCGCAGACACCGAGGGCGAAGACATCACCGGTCTCTCGATCACCGACGACACTCGACCATCCCACGCGTTCCACGGGGACATCCGACAGGTAAACACTGAACCGGGTTTCCCACAGAACCTTACCGGTCTTGGCATCCAGGCAGACGACCTTTTCACCTTCTTCGCTCGGAATATCTTCCTTGTCTCGAGCTGTGAAGTAGAGCCGATTGTTCAGCAGGATTGGCGTCGAACGACAGTTGGCCGGTGTCTTCCACAGGATGTTTCCGGCATCGCCCTCTGCAGCGGGGTCCCAGCTGTCAGGAAGGTTGGTTTCCGGAGAGATCCCATCCATATTGGGACCACGCCAAAAGGGCCAGTCCGCAGCAGGGGTCAGGGACGGAGACAATGCAGCGCACAACAGACCCAGGACTAACGGCAATCGTCGCAGCATCATGAGGAGAACTCGTCGAGGTGATGTGGGGCGGGAAGGCATCCTCTGTGGTGGGCCCGGCGGCCGGTGACCACAAGCCTTGAGGGATCAGCGAAGCATCCACTGAGGTCGGGGTCTGATGGACCCTGACCAACAGATAGGAGCATCCTGATCGATCAGTAAAGGATACGGCAGTCCACTGAGAGGAGCAAGGACGCGGGAGCCGATGGCATGATCCTCGTACGCGGCAACAGCCCCGTTTTCTACTTGTTGTGGCCTTTGCGATTGAGGTTGCGAGGTCTGCGATGGATGTGGCCCGGACTCCGCGCAGCTTGACTCACCGACAGGCACGTGAGAGAACTGGCTTCACTCTGGGGCAGACTGCGTCCCCTGTCCGCCACGCTGGCTGACTCGCCTTGGTCGTTCCCGATGGACTCTTCTCATGCCCGCTCTGCAGGTTCGTCAGATTGATCATGTCACCTTCGTCGTTCGGGACCTCGAACGATCGCGTGCGTTTTATGTGGACCTGCTCGGGATGCAGCTGGTGCCGCGTCCAGCCTTCTCGTTCCCGGGACTCTGGTTCCAGGCAGGAAGCACACAGATCCACCTGATTCTCGAAAGCCCTGATTCCGGTCCTGGCGGAGCATTCGTCCCCGAAAACTGCTCCATCAGCCGCACTCGACACATCGCGTTCGAGGTCGCCAGCGCTGCCGAGGCGGTGAAGATCCTTCAGCAACACCAGATCGAAATCGTCGCCGGCCCCAAAGCCCGTCCCGATGGACCGACCCAGCTGTATGTGTTTGACCCCGACCAGAATCTGGTTGAACTCTTTTCCTACGGGCCGTAATTCTCTCCAACGTCGCACCGCCCGATCACCCGCTCATACTCTTCTTCTTCCTTCGTTTTCGTGCTTGCCTTATGTTCTATGCCACCGGACATTCGCTTGGAAAACAAGCGTTTTTCCACTGTTTTCTCAAGAGATGTGAACGGACGATAAGCAAGGAAACAGAGGGGGAAGAGATCCAGTGAGTCGTTCTTGTGGGAGTGCACTGAATCATCGAACGTCGTTTTTTGAAGGGCACTCGTGATGGCGGGTGAAATCCGTTAATCAGCGGGATTGGGTCTGGTGGGGGCTGGCGGGGATTCGCTATCCTCCGACGTGTCCGAGAGATGTGTGAACTTCGGACTGTCTGTGAGGTCGCTGTTCGAGAAGCTGGACTCCCAGCTGGGGCGATTGAGAGGAACCAAGCGAGATGTCTGATCTGTCGAAGCGAATGGTGATTGGCTCCATGATTGTCGCGGGCGTGGTGGCCTTGATGTCCATCGCCGATCTGGCGACTGGCCTGCCATTCTCTGGGAAGCTGACGAAGACGATGGATATCCTGTTTCTCGTCTGCTCGGGGATTCTCGGATACCTCTCCTGGACGGTGATGAAAGAAAACAAGTAGTACTGATCTGTTTCGAATCTACTGAATGGCCGTTTCCAGTCCAATGTTGTTCGGCTCGAACGTTGCTGTAGGTCGATTGCCTGAGTGAGCGACAGGGCGCTAGCCCTCGGCTCCTGTGAGCGTTTCCTGCTGATGCACCATTTCGAGGTGGTTCCCGGTGAAAGGAGCCGGTGGCTAGCGCCACACCGCTCACTCGTCGACGCCATTTTGCGATTCAAGCCCACTCTGCAACTTTCGAGCCCAACAACATTGGGCGTGACTCGCAGGACACACCAGTCTCGCTCTACGACGACGTGCATCGGATGAGCAGTGCCAGGCAAGGTGCTTGGCGTCGCAGTCGACTCGTCACGGGTGTCCCTTCACCCCGTCCACGCGATAGATCTCGATGTAGTTCTCGTCATTGGAGTTCGAACCCTCCCGGCGAATCAGCGTGGCGTCGTAGAAGTTCTTCCAGTCCGAGATATCGGCACAACGGGTCGTTACCACGTAATCAGCCAGGGGGACGTGACTGCCCCAGTACCATTCATGCCTCGATGACAATAGCAGCGTTTTGCGACCACTCACGTAGAAGTCGAGCAGGTGGCCCGGGTCGACCATGTAGATTCCGTCCTGTGGGAGGTCCTTGAGGACTCGTTCGACCAGCCGGTCTGCATGGAATCGCTCATCGTTCCAGTGACGCCATCCGTTAAACACCGTGCGCAGCCCCGCTCCAGGCATCATCAGTACGAGGCACACCGCTGACATGGCGACAGCTGCGCTCCGGCCTCCTCGTAGTGGGCCAACCAACCGTTGCCGCACGGCATCGACCACCCGCCAGACGCCATCCACGGCGAGCGGGTACATCAGCCCAATCGGGTAGATCCAATACCCCTTGGTCCGGTGCATCCCCGCCAGGACTGCCGTCAGATATCCCGCAGTCCAGATCAGGAGGACATACCGCCGATGCTCCGCCGACACCCGCCACCAGAACAAGCTGCCCAGGATCGTCCCAATCACCAGGAACCCTACCTGGTAGGGCCCATTGAAATCGGACTGCAGATCCCAATGATTCCACAGTGACTGCCACGGCCAGACGAATCGCGCCCCGAGCCCCGGTCCGACGTGATCAATCACATTCCACGAGAACTGCAGCTGGATCTCCTCAGGAAATTTCAGAATCAACGGCAGCCACAGCCCGAACACCACCAGACTGCATCCAGTGAGCAGCAACGCCCGCTTGAACCGATCAGTCAAGGTGCCACAGCTGACCAGTGTCCAGACACCACACTGCAGGCAGTAGACCACCGAAAACGGATGACTGAGCAACCCGCCCCCGCAACAGACTCCCGCCACGACCAGCCAGCGCCA
Source organism: Planctomycetaceae bacterium (assembly GCA_947479075.1). GTDB lineage: Bacteria > Planctomycetota > Planctomycetia > Planctomycetales > Planctomycetaceae > TH-plancto1. The sequence goes on along the minus strand of CANJZR010000152.1, from coordinate 120 downwards.
GCGAGGATCACGCTGCCACCTCATCATCGCCAAAATCGCCGACCACCCGAATACTCCGCAGATCAAATCGGGCCGGGCAATGATCGAAGTGAACATCAGCGGTCGGGAGACAGCCAGCAT
>CANJZR010000151.1 GCA_947479075.1 Planctomycetaceae bacterium | reverse complement strand
GGATCGGACTGGGCGATGGGCCGGGCATCGAATCCAATTGCGTGTGATGATTATCGACGAGAGGTCGTTCGTCAAGAGTCTAACCGGCCGGGGAGGGGGGGCCAATTGTATTCGGGGGATTCAGGGCGGCGCGGGGGCCTCGGCAGGCTGACGCGCAATCTTGCTCGGCTCAAAAGTTGCGATGAACCGAGATGTCATGTGAGCGACAGGGCGCTAGCCCTCGGCTTTTGTCGGCGTGAATGCCCCAGAGGTGAGTCTATGGACAAATCACGCGGAGCAGAGCCGGTGGCTAGCGCCACACCGCTCACTCAGCAAGGAGACGTCGGGTTACTTGGCTTTGACCAGCCAGTCGACGACGTTCAGCCAGAACTTGGCGTAGTGTTCCCAGAAGACGAAGTTGCAGCCCCAGTGTGGAGCGGGGTCGGAGGTGTACGCGACTGAGCGGCCCTTGCCGATCTGCATCACGGCGAGCAGCGGATCGTCGGTGCCTTTCCAGCGGGCAACGACATCGGCACCGGCCTTAGGTTTGACCTGGTTGTAACCCAGAATCGGCGGCAACTCGCTGAAGTCCATGCCCTCCAGAATCGGGTGTTCGGGTTTCATGACCTCGGCAAAGTACCCCTCGGTGCTTTCGACCAGATCCTCAATATCGAGACACGTTACCGGCAGCAGTTCACGCAGACGGCACCGGCCCCAGCCGCCCATGCCGTGGTCGCCGTTGAAGCTCTGCCATCCGCCCAGGAACATCACGCCGAGCCCACCCTCGACCGCTTCGATCGTCAGGCGAATACGGTCCGGGAAGGTGAGAACCGATTTGCCGAACAGTTCATGCTTGAAGAACGACGGTGCCAGCTGGAAGTTGCGGGCCTCGACATCGGAGAAGACGACGGCGTCGTAGCTGGCCAGAATCTTTTCGTATTCGCCGGGCTGCAGTGAGTAGAACTCCCAGCTCGGAACGCTGGTGACTTCGTACTTTCCGGTGGATTGAATGGCGTCCTGCAACCACTTGCCGTAGTTGATGATCTCGGTTCCTTTCACCGCCTGGTGGAAGGAGGACTCGATGTACTGGGGGCCGAGCTGAATCGCCCAGTCGCCGACGTAGTAGATCTTCTTGGCCATGAGCCGGGAGCTTTCTGAGAATCGCGATTCTGGCTCACTCAACATGTGAGCAAGGAATAAACGAGTCGGGAGCGAGGAGCCTGAGAGAGAGACCCCGAGCCAGTGACTCGGGGAGTTGCTGCATGCCGTTCAACGCCGGTTTACGCCCGCCCGCGCTTACGCTTCGGGTTGGTGAATGAGATGATCCTCGATTCCTATGGCTCGGAGACCACCAGCGTCGAGTGCTACTTCTCCGGAGCGTTCGGATCGAATGTGCCGCTACTCAACTTCTTGAGCATGTCCTTGATGTCAAAGACACCATGGAACGCGATGTAGATCGTGATGGTACTGTACCAGAGCAGGGCGGCGATGGTGAGCCCCCCCCAGAACCAGCGATAAGCTTCCATGTGAATGACTCCAGCGAAAGTGTTCGGATTCCAGGTGATCAGGCGGCCGCGGTGGGCTTGGTAGCTGTTTCAGCGGCGTTCGGCTTGAGCAGTGAGAAGACCACCATGGCGACAGCAGAGAGCGCGAAAGCGAGGATCTTCGACCGGTCCTGGGTGAAGCCGAGATCTTTCAGTGCTGCGGCTCCCCAGACCTGTTCCAGATAGAGATAGCCAATCGGGAAGGCGGCCCCGATGATGATCGAGGCAGTCGCTCCCCAGCTGTTGGCGTTCTTCCAGTAACAGCAGGCGATCAGCAGCACCGACATGCTCGACAGATACACAGTCCCCGTCGTCTGCAGGTAATCCCACAAGCTGCCTTCGAGCTTGTAGAACAGACCATAGAAGAACAGAAACAGCCCGATCACCATGACAATGAACCGATTGATCAGCAGCCCCATCGAGTCGGAGGACTTCTTCTTGCGGAAGGGGCCCAGGATGTCGTTATAGATCACAGCTGCCCAGGTGATCATGTACGACGAATCGGTCGACATGTCAGCGGCGAGCATGGCGGCGATCAGAATCCCGATCAACCCGATCGGCACCAGCTTGCCCAGGATGACGGGCATGGCGTTCAGCGAAACGGCCGACTTCACGGAGCCGGAGAGGTCCTTGACGTTGACGTTCTTCTGGACCTCTTCCGGGAGCTTGTCGAGAGTCATCGACTTCAGCTGCTCTGGGGTGTATTGAGAGAGGTTCAGGGCTTGCTTCGTCGAGTCTGCGACTGAAGTATCTTTATCGATGCCGGAGATTGAAACACTGGCACGCAGCGGCTGGGGCAGGCTGTTGATTGTGGTTGGAGCGATGACCATCAGGGCGACGATGCCCCAAATCCCGGGGATCAGAAACCGGCAGACGAAGAAGAAGCTGGTCCCGATGTAGACCTTCTGGCCGGTCCAGGTGTCCTTGGCCGCCATCAGCCGGGCGATCGTGGTTTGCCAGGTGAGTGTGGCTGCGGTTTGAACCAGCGCGGAGGCAAGAACCGATTCCCAGCCAAGACTGACAAAGGGATTAAAGCCTCCCTCTCCGTGTGTCTTTTCCACGGTGTCGACGATCTTGCCCCACCCGAAACTGCCAATGAAGAAGTACGTCACTGCCAGCAGGCCGATGCTCATGACGATGAACTGCAGGAAGTCAGTCACGAGCACGGACAGCATGCCGCCCAGAATCGTGTAGACAGCCACCATGATCAGCAGGACGGTCATCGTGATGACGAGGTATTTCTCATTCATCCCGGTCGAGAGTACGAGGAATTCACCGCCAATACGAAGGAAGACCCCCATATTAAGCAGCCCCCCCAAGACGATCACCACACCCGACAACCAGCGGATAAAGGTGCCGAACCGCTGCTCGAAGAGTTCCGGAATCGTCATCACACCCGAGTCACGCAACGGCTTCACGCAGAATCCGGTGATTCCAATGATGAGCATGGCCAGGCATTGCAGGATACCCGGTGTCGATCCCGCAAACCCGCTGTTATAGCCCCCCTGGGCGGTGTACATGCAGGTGACGATGCCGAACTCGGTGGCGGCCAGAGACGCAATCCCGAGAAAGACATTCATCTCCCGGCCAGCCACGAGGAATTGCTCGACGTTGCCCACATACTTCCGGACCATGATTCCTGCCGCCATCGTGGCGACCAGGTAGAGACCGACGATGCTGCCGTCGAGTAACCAGTTAAAGTTCATGGAGGTGTCTCACGAGTAGATCGAAGCCGAAGTCTGTTGCCAGAATACGGAGCCGGAACTGGCGGATAGGCGAGCGCGAACAAAGGCCTGACTGTCAGGTCAGACCACGGGAAAGGGACCGGATGAAATTTGCGAACGCGGTCTCATCTGGCGACTGCCCAGTGTCCCGTGAGGCAGTCTAGCGAGTGAGGAGTCTTTTGCCATTTCGCAGGAGGATGCTTCCCCCGACGGCACAACTCCCTGACATACGAGAGACATAAGTGATGCCCGCTTGGAACACCTGAGTCCCGCTGTTGCTCATGCATGGAAGCCGAGATCCGAAGATCGTTGAACGACAGCTCAATCAGGCAGTAGGCCGACACAGCTGCCTCACGCTCCTGACAGCCCGTTTATCTTTACCCATCTTCTCTGGTCCTACAGTTCGGAGGATTCCTCAAGAATCCGGACCCTCTCTCAATTGGCGAGCAGGCTCAGAGATGTTCTGATGACAGCTGATAGACTGCGCCGGTCCGGCTGAGGGCAGGGCAGCTGCGCATTTCGACAGCGAAAAATGGCGGCGGATCGCGGGGGGCTCGTCCCGCATGTGTCGCACCGGAGGCAGGCCCCATGGCCTCGATTAAACTTGTTCTGGCACTGCACAACCATCAACCCGTCGGCAACTTTGACGGGGTGATTGATGCGGCATATCAAGATGCTTACGGCCCGATTCTGGAACTACTCGAGGAGTATCCCGAGGTCGCGATCACGCTGCACTGTTCGGGATCGTTGATGGAGTGGATCGTTGACCACCGACCCGAGTACGTCACACGACTCCGGGAGTTTGTCCAGCGTGGTCAGATCGAACTGCTGGGCGGGCCGTTTTATGAGCCGATCCTGGCTGCAATCCCGCGCCGCGACCGAGTCGGGCAGATCAAGGCGTATACCGAATACCTTCGAGAGCTGTTCGGCGTCACGGTCAAGGGGATGTGGATCCCCGAGCGGGTTTGGGAACCGACGTTCGCGGGCGATATTACCGATGCGGGGATCGACTACACGCTCGTCGATGACTTCCACTTCCGGTCGGCGGGACTCGTCGACGACGAGTTGCACGGGTATTACCTGACCGAGGACGAAGGGCGACTGCTCAAGATATTCCCCGATAGCGAACGGCTGCGTTACACAATTCCCTACGCCGAGCCGGAGGAGACGATCGAACACCTGCGTGGGATCGCAGCTTCCCATATCAACGCTGTGGCGGTCTTCGGCGACGATGGCGAGAAGTTCGGGGTCTGGCCCGACAGCAAGGCCCATTGCTACACGAACGGCTGGCTGCGTAGGTTCTTCAGTGCGCTCATGGAAAACCGTGACTGGTTGCAGGTCGTCACACTGGGACAGGCAGTGCAGTCGGTGTCGCCATTGGGGAAGATCTATCTTCCCGACGCCAGCTATCGCGAAATGACCGAGTGGGTGCTGCCCACCGATCAGCAGATCAAGTATCGCGAGATCGTTCGCACTAAGGAAAAAGACGCCGACTGGGCCGATTTGAAACCGTTTGTGCGGGCCGGATTCTGGCGGAACTTCCTGGTGAAGTACCCCGAAAGCGACGAGATGTACTGCCGCATGCGGGAGGTCAGTCGCAAGCTGGAACAGGCCGAGGCGTCGGTCGAGACGGAGAACGAGCGAGAGCTCCTCGAACGAGCACGGACCGAGTTGTACCGCGGTCAGTGCAATTGCCCGTACTGGCACGGGGCATTCGGCGGGCTCTACTTGCCACATCTGCGCAATGCGATTTACAAGCACCTGATCCAGGCCGACACGCTGCTGGAACAACTGGCCGGTCGGCAGGGACGCTGGGTCTCCATTGATGTCCAGGACTTCAATCTCGACGCCCGCAAAGAAGTCCAGCTGGCTGGGGATCGACTGGTGGCTTACATCGCTCCGGCTCGCGGCGGACACATCTACGAGCTTGATGTCAGGGCCACGCGGGTCAATTTGCTCGCGACACTGAACCGCCGCCCGGAGCCCTACCACGCACGCGTGCTGGAAGCGGGCAAGCTGCAGGCCAACCTCGACGGAACCAGCGAACTCGACATCAATAACTCGGTCAAATTCAAGCAGCCGGATCTCGATCAGAAGCTGCAGTACGACTCGTGGCCGCGAAAAAGTCTGGTCGACCACTTCCTGGTCCCCGGCACAACTCTCGAAGAGTTTCAGTCAGGGCAGGGCGAGATCGGAAACTTTGTCACGGGAGTCTACGAGGCCCGCATTCGACGATCCGACAGCCGTATCGAAACGATCCTGACTCGTACGGGAACCGTGGGGGGGGCGTCGGTCAAAGTCACCAAGACCATTGCACTCGACACGAAGGCTTCGGGCGAACTCGACGTGAGCTATGAGCTGGAAGGGTTGCCCGCTGGCGAGCCAGTCCACTTCGCCGTCGAATGGAATTTTGCGTCGCTCGCTGCGGGAGCGGACGACCGGTATTTCTATGACTCGCAAGGTCAGCAACGGGGACAGCTGCAGACGGTGCAGACGCTCGACGCTTGCGATCGAATCGGTCTGGTCGATGAGTGGCTGGGAATCGATGCGGCAATTGATAGCTCACAAACCGGAGATATCTGGACCTTCCCAATCCAGACCGTCAGCCAGTCCGAAGGCGGCTTCGAACTGGTTCACCAGAGTGCCTGTGTGGTTCCGAACTGGAACTTCATCGCCCCCGCCGATGGCCACTGGAGCGTCCGCCTGCGCATGAGCGTCGACACCTCCGTCGCCCAAGCCCGCCTGCTGGCGGAACAAAAGCGATGAACTGAGAGAGGGGAAAATAATCTTCACTAATCGGCACTAGTCCGAGGAGATCTTGTCTCCCGTCAAAATTAGTGGAGATTAGTGTTTATCAGTTTTCCTGCTCTGCAATTCTGAGTGAGGGCGACATGCTCAAAGACGAAGGCTACCAGCTGATGGGAGCTGCTTTCGAAGTTTACAACCAGTTAGGCTATGGCATGGCAGAGGAAGTCTACCAGCAGTGCCTTGAGATCGAGCTTGGACTACGGCAACTCACTTTTCTTGCTAAGCCAGCTCTGCAACTTTCATACAAGTCGAAAGAACTTCAGACAAAGTATCGCCCAGACCTGTTCGTGCTGAACTCGATTGTTGTTGAGCTCAAATCGGTGAGTGAATTGATTTCAGAGCACGAGGCCCAGCTGTTCAACTACATGCGGATTGCAAGGCAGCCAGTGGGATACCTCATCAACTTTGGTCGGAAGAGCCATCTGGAGTGGAAGCGGTTCACTTTATTTGACTTGCATCCAGCTCCAGAGTCTCAAGTCGGTCGGACCGATTGACGATTCCCAGCATTTCAAGCTGCGCCCAGGCCTTGCATGCGGCGCCAGGCGCTGATTTGGCCGAGGTGCATCATCATGTGGCCACCGACGTAGAAGGCGTGCATCGAACCCAGCGATGGGAAAAGTTCCGTCATCCGGCCCGGCATGGGATTCGGAACCTGGAATGCTTCATCGGGAGTATTCCGGAGCACTTCCAGGCAGGCTTCGTAGCCCTTGAAGAAGGTGTCGGTCACGTCTTCCTGCACTGGGTAAATGGAACCCGTGGGATCATCGACGCAGATCGCGTCCTTGGAAAACAGCTCCTGAAACTTCGCGGGCGGCGCAATGGAGCTGGCGTCACCACCCAGCTGTTCGATGATACGGGCGGGGTAGAGGCTCAGGTGCCCGTAGACGAACGCCGGGTGGTTCGACTCGATGACCTGATTCCCCGGCGTCGCAAACCGGGCGAAGATCAGGGGCGTGACCCCGGTCAGCATCCGGCGAGCGTACGCCAGGCTCAAGTTCAGGGAATCGCCAATTGAGTGACCCAGGGATCGGTTCATCGTGCTGCTCATCCAAAAGAGGGCTGTTGCGACGAGCAGTATACTCCAATTCAGAGGACAGGAAACCAAAGCCCCACCAGGTCGATCGAGCAATGCGTTCATCGCCCGCTGGAACCCCGCCTCGTTCGAGATCCCCCTTCAGGCTGGCCCCCAAGCCAGGCTGTTTGCCGGCCCGAGAAGGGAATCTCCACGAATGCATCACAAACAGTGGGCAACGATCGACTCTGAACTCTTACTGACCATTCAGAGCCTGATCACGCAGAGCACTGTCCAAATCGGTGTCACGCGTTGGATCGAGTCCACCGATCAGGACCAGTCCTTTCACCAGACTGTCCGCCTGAGCCAGGTCAGACTGAGCAGTCAGGAATGCCAGATTGGAGTCAAAGTAAGTCCGGCGGGCGATCAAGACCTGAACGAAATCAAATTCGCCAGCGGCATAGGCGTCTTCGACCAACTTGAGAGTCTCAGCGGCCCGCGGCAGGATCTCATCCCGATAACGATTCACCGCAGCTGCGGCCGATTCGTATTCATTCTGGGCCTGGGCCAGCCTGGACTGGATCGCGAGTTCCGTACGGCGGACATCTTGTGAGGCCCGGCAGAATTCCGCATGAGCCGCAGAAACGTTCCCCTGGTTGGCGTTGAACAACGGCAGCGGAAGACCGACCTGGGTGTTAATCATGCTGGAACCCGTTCCATTATCGCGTCCTGCAGCCAGCATGAACTGCATGTTCGGAGTGGCCTGCGACTCCTGGCGAACGATATTCATCTGAGCACGAGCCAGGCGAGAACGAGCCGACTTCAGCTCAGGGCTGGCTGACAGGATCTCTGTCGAGACGAACTGCCAATCGTGAGCTTCCGTCGTGTATGGAAGTGAGCCAGCGAGCTTCTGCGGACTGGTCTCCGGGATACCGACAACGGCCACCAGTTGCTTCCAGGCTCCGAGGAGAGTGGCCTCTGCCTGACTCAACTGGACTTCCACCTGCTGCAGCTGAATTTCGGATTGCAGCAGATCAGTGCGGCTGCCTTCTTTGGCATCCAGCCGTGCTCGAGCCGTCTGGACACCTTTGTCCGCAACCTCTTTAAACTGCATCGCGAG
>CANJZR010000150.1 GCA_947479075.1 Planctomycetaceae bacterium | reverse complement strand
GCGATAGCCAGGGGACCTATCAGTTCATCCCCGAACCTGCGGACGATCCATCTGTCGACTCTCAGGTCAAACAGACATCGACGAAGCAATCGAACAAACCGTAGTGCAGTACGGTTTACCTCACAGCACAATGTCATTACTCACTGGGCAACCGGAGCTGCTTCGCTGCCACCGCCTTCGCGACGTGAACGAGGTGCATTCATGAATTCCTCTTTCGAGATCGCCCCGTCGCTGTCTTTGTCGATGTCAGCAATCCGAGACTTCATGCGATCATCCATCTCATCGCGCTGAATCTTCCCGTCTCCGTTCTTATCGAGGCGGGTGAAGATCTCACCTCGGTCGCCGCCTTTCCCCTGTTCCGCCGGACGAGGACCGCCTTCATTATTCCCTGCAGCACTCACAGCCCCTTCGGCTGCTGGAGCATTTGGTTTGGGCTTTCGGTCTGGCTGGGGATTTGCGTCCGGGTTGGAAACCTTAATAGCGTGTTTCGCCTTCTCAGCGGAGAGTTTTGATTCCAGGGCGGCAATCTGATCGGGGAACTGAGTCCGTGCATTCATAATCACGGGTTCCCCTTCCTTGATTCCCTCGATGATCTCCACATGTGACTGGTTCGATTGACCAGTCTCAAGTTCACGCAGTTCCTCACCCTTCTCCGTGAGGACATAGGCGAACTGCTTGTCTGCGATCGCCAGGACAGCCGTCAGCGGAATCTGCAACACGTCATCACGGCTGTCGACCAGGACTTCCACCTGAGCTGTCAAACCAGGGCGCAGCTTCTGGATGACTTCGGGGCCATCGGTGAGCTTGATCTCGGTTTCGTATTCCTTGAGGTCCATATTGGGCCAGCGTCCGGGAATCGGCACGGAGGACACGTCCGAGATCACGCCGTTGAAGACCTGATCGGCGAAAGCGTTAATGCGGACTGATGCTGGCAATCCTTTGCGGATGTTGCCAATCATCGATTCGTGGATACGGCAGTCGACCTTCATTTGAGACACATCGGGCAGATTGATGATCGCCTGACGTTCTCGGACGGTCGCTCCCTGTTCGATCTGGTCTCCGCCTCCGCGGGCATTCTTATTGACCGCATACACAACCTGCCCCGCCTGGGGAGCCTTCATCGAGCAGGCTTCGATCTGAGTGAGCAGACGCTTGTACTTGTCGTGTTCGACTGCGTTGGTCAGTTCCTGCGTCTTCAGGTCGTTCGCGGCTTGATTCTCGGACAGCACAGCCTTCTTCTCAGCGCTCTCCAGCTCCAGCTTGAGCTGTTCCACATTCCGGCTCAATTCGACTTCGCGGGTTTGCCGGTCATAGTTCTCAAGAACCTTCTTACGTTCGGCGGCACTTTTGAGTTTGAATACGGCCTGCTTCTTCGCGATTCGATTCGCTTCCAGTTCGTTTTGAGTACGGTATCCCTTTTTCACCTGCAGCTTGGTGAACTCATAGTTTTCAGTCGCACGGACGAGCTCCTCGTTGGCGAGTTCAATATTCGCCTCGAGATCATTGAGCTGTTGCGGGTACTCGCCTCCGATGTACTTCTTCAGCGTTCTTCCGGCGACATCCAACCGCACTTTCACGGCTTCGATGTCGCGCTTACTCATGTTGATCGTGTCTTGCAGGGTTGTTTTTGCCCTGATCATCGCAGAGTCGGCCTGGTTAACCGTGATCTCCTGCTGCTTGGCTCGCTCTCGCAAAGAGGAAGAGTCCAGCTGGCAAACCACGTCGCCCTTCTTCACGATCGTCCCTTCCGGGACGATCTTGATGATCGTTGTGGCCCCTTCGACACCACTGGCCAACGTGACGTTACCCAGGCTGTCAAGATACCCTTGTGCTGACAGACTGATCTGAAACTGCTTTTTCTCGGCGGGCTTGGTGACAAACTGGGTAAAGTCCCGCTTGCTGGAACTCATCCAGCTTTTCAGCCAGTCGGTCGGTTTGACAGTTCCAGCCACCACGGATCCGCAGAGGGCGAGAAAGCCCAAGGCCGTCATTGTTTTCCGGAATGGGAACGGCTTCTTCTGTTCCATCATCAGGTTCTGCATCCGGCAAGGATTGCCGACCTGGCAACTCCTCCTGAGTTTCCTGATCTGCGGGGTTACGATACACGGGATCGTTCCACATCCCGTCTGGACCTATATCCATGATACCCATATCGCGATAAATGCCGAGCCGATTCTGCTCATATGTGACCCAGTTCTGAATCAGCGAGTTTTGTGCTGAAACTACCGAATTGAGCGCTTGTATGAGGTTCGTGCCCAGCAAACCGCTCCGGGAGGCTGCCCCGGGTTGAGCCGGGGCCATGGCTTCGTCCACTGCCGATTCGTACTGGCGGGCGGCCAGTCGCAACTGCAGTCGCGAAGTTTCCAGGTTACGTTTTTGTACGGACAACTGTCTCCAGTTTCTACGGACTTGCAGCTTCACCTGGTCTTCCAGTGCCATGTAATCGCGGCGGGCCCGTTGATACGCAATGATGGATGCCCGGTATTCATTGCGCTGCTGAACTCGAACGAGTGGAGCTGTAAACCTAACCCCAGTACGGATTTCGCTGTACTTGCCCGCAAAATCCACAGGATTACTTCCGCCGGCGTTCCTGATGTCCCCTTCGAGAACAAAGTTGACCGTGGCCATCAACTTGTTGGCCAGAACCTCCATCCTGCGGCGAGCATCCGTCACCTTCGCTTTTTCGTTCATCAGATCCAGTCGATTCTCCACGGCATTCAGGACAACCCGTTCTTGGGGAATGTCAAAGTCGGCAATATCAATCTGCTCCACACGAGTTCCGATCTCGACAACTGTCAGGCTGCGGGTGACTTGCAGAAGTCGCTCATGGGCCACCTTTAGGCCTTTGAGAAGTTCGATGCGACGTTCCTGTTTGGGGAATAGCGCCAGTGATTCGCTCGAAATTTCGAGCAGTTCAGCCGAATCGTCATCCGCAATGATCACATCAATGGGAGCATCTTCGTCCATGGGCACGCCCGCATCGTTGACGCGGATTCTTTCCTCTATGGTCAATACGTCACGTTCCAGGTTCTTGAGCCGTGCACGAGCGTCTTCCAGCAACATGAAGTCACGCTCCACATCGCTCTTTACTCGCAGCTGGTCTTCCTCGTTATCCAACTCTGCAATCCGAGCATCCAAATTTTTCCGCAGCTTCTCGACATCCTCGTCCAGGATCGAGAAACCCACCTCATCGACACGCTTGAGAAGGTTCGAGAACGCCGAGCTGGTGGCGAAGAGCTGGTCCGTTGTCGGGTTGTCCTCGTCATATTCCGCCCAGATGTTGATGAAGTCGGAGACCTCGGTTTCCAATGATTTCAACCGTGGGTCGATGACCTGAAACGGTTTCAGCATGCTGTCATCAATCGTCAGCATGATATCCGTTGGCAATCCCAGAACGAGTTTGAGTGAGTCGAGGCTGTCCTGCAGCACTCGCTCCTGATTTCGCAACGTGTTGATCGCCTGAGCCAGGTTCCCCTGCAGCTGGAGTACGTCCAGCGGAGTGGGGATGGTTCGCAGCCCCTGAATCAGCTCATTCACCGCGATCAGGAATGGGCTGTCGGGCGGCAGCGAGGGATCCTGGCTGAGCTTGATCAACGCCTCCTCTTCCTGAGGACTCATGGAGGAATCGAGCCAGTTCAATTCCTTATTTTTCTCGTTGTACGTCAACTTGTCTTTGAGTATTGGCGGGATGACCAGAGTGTTGGGCATGGTGGGGAGATCCGCGCGAGAGATGCTCCACCTCTGGCTGGCATTTGACTGCATCATGGCAACCTGATTGCGCAGTCGCTCGATGTTTTGCTGTTGGTTACGGATCACCTGGATCTGTTGAATCAGGTTGAGATAGCTGCCTGTGTTGTCGGACACGACATTGGTGAACAACGTTTGCCGAAAGCGAGCGAGCGAACGGGTCTTGTAGAGCAGGTCTCGTTCTGACTGCGTCAGCTTTTCCAGAACGACCTTACGACCAGCTCCAAACAGGAGTGGTTGAACCACCGCGTATGACAACGCGGAATTCGACGAGGTGGAGTTCGGGGATGTGAAGAGCCACAGGGTATTGTTGGTCAGCTCCGCGATGATCTGGCCACCAGCGGGTAGCAACTGCGTCACTCCGAAGGCCCCCGCCATGCGCATCTGGTCTCCGGGACCGTTCGGGACGATTGAATCAACCAAAACCCCTGTTGGTTCGTTACCCCCAATTCCCAGGTAGCGAACATCGAACTGAAATCGTTGCCACGTCACTTCCAGCGCTGCGATGTAGAGATCCTCCAGTTGGGATTGCAGCTCGCGACTGTGCATCTGCGAGAGCTCTACGCAGTCCGCCAAAGTCAGGCCTTTGAGTTCTGGAAGCTCACCGGTGTAGTCCTGTGTCTCGGGGTTCATCATGGCCGGAGTCAGGCCATACCGCATGAGCCACTGCGGGTTTTCAATACTCATACTCTCTCCCATTTTGTGCCAGCTCTTCGAGCCCCGCATTCCATCTACGTAATGCATGTAGACGTTCGCAGCCGGGTCATCGGGAGGCAACGGGCCAAAATCGGGATCGTAGGGGTCATAAAATCGGCTATCAGGGTCTGCAGTGAGATCCACGCGTGGCAGCATCCATCGCTGGTCGTTCTGCTTTTCTCCAATGACCCCATAGGCATCAGTGTCTGCCTGCTTCCGCCAGAAGCTGCGGGAACAGCCAGAGGCAGCCAATACCAGCAAGGCCACGCAGATCAGTGAGCTGCAGGTCGAAAATCGATTCAATCGACGCTTCACGGAGTTCATCAATGGTGTCTGAGTCATGCAGCTTTCCCCCGATCCAGATCGGAAGGCTCCACGCTGGAACCACCGTGAGTCAGGGGATGATCCGTCATTGCCTGCAAGAACCTGTCCAGCAGGTCCGACAGCTGGCGCTGTTCAGTGGATGACAGTCGATTGATCCATTGCGAGAGCTTCTGATCCCGGCTCTGTGTCGCCGATGCCAGCCGAGCTTCCCCGAGTTCCGTCAGCAGCAGGACACTGCAGCGGCGGTCCTGATGGGAGCGCATCCGCAACAGCAACCCATCGCGGCGCATCCGCTCCACGAGCGCTGATACGCTCGATTCCGCGACCCCCAGCTCTTCCGCCAGTTGGGTCTGAGAGCAGCCCTGCCCTCCGGACTTGGAGACAGTTTCCAGAACTCCGAATCGAGCCCAGCTGAGATCATTCTCGGAGTCACTTCGGTCGAGTACCTCTCGCAATCGATCACCTGCCAGATTCACGCGGCGCACCAGGTGTGACGGATTTCCAGTCATGTCGAATCCTTCTTCCACAGAGACAAGGGCCCTGCGCCGCGCGTGGCAACTGCTTCGTCTGCGGAACATTCGCAGTAAAAACAATTCGCCAGAGAATTCTTCGGCTACGAACCTTTTTGAACTGCAATCATTCGCATCAGAATGGATGCATATCCGGCACAACCGGCGAAAACACACCTCAGAGGGGGCGGAGTTGGATACCGACTCCGGGCTCGTCATACTGAATCGAGCAGCTGTTTCGGCCAGAATCGCCGATTGACCTCGATGAGCCCACGGAATGTTCCCAGCCACCCGCCTGCGTCGTCTACGCTCCCACCCCCGGCTTCGCGACCTGGTTCGCGAGACCGAGCTGACCCCCAATGACTTCATCCTGCCGCTGTTTGTCCGGTACGGGAAGAACACCCGCATCCCGATCAACTCGATGCCGGGTCACGCCCAGATGACCGTCGACCTGCTGGCAGCTGAGGCTCGCGAGATCGCGCGTCTCGGCATCCCGGCGGTCATCCTCTTCGGGATCCCGGAGAAAAAGGACGCGATCGGCAGTTCCTCGTGGGATGACGCCGGTGTCGTCCAGCAGGCGATCCGCTGTCTGAAGGATGCAACGCCCGATCTGCTGGTCATCACCGATCTCTGCTTCTGTGAGTTCACTGACCACGGACATTGTGGCGTGCTGCACGAATGTGGCGGACACACCGATGTCGCCAATGATGCGACTCTGGCCAACCTGGTAAAGCAGGCGGTCAGCCATGCCCAGGCCGGGGCTGACATGATCGCCCCGAGTGGCATGATGGACGGCATGATCCAGGCCCTGCGGAGCGGCCTCGACACTGCAGGCTTCTCGCACATCCCGATCATGAGTTACGCCGCCAAGTACGCGAGCGGGTTCTACGGCCCGTTTCGCGAAGCTGCGGAAAGCACCCCCAAGTTTGGCGATCGCCGGACCTATCAGATGGACCCGGCCAATGGTGCGGAGGCCCTGCGTGAGGTCGCCCTCGACCTGACCGAGGGAGCTGACCTGCTGATGGTGAAACCCGCCCTCAGCTACCTCGACATTATCCGCCGGGTCAAAGACGCTCACCCGGAAGTTCCGCTCGCCGCCTATAATGTCAGCGGTGAATATGCGATGGTGAAAGCAGCTGCCGCCAATGGCTGGATCGATGAGCAACGTGTCGCGATGGAAATCCTGACCAGCATCCGCCGAGCCGGAGCGGATATGATCCTGACCTACCATGCGAAGGATGCGTGTCGCTGGTTGGCAGATCGGTAATACTGTCTTGCACGAAACGGACGATCATCGCGGAGATCGCCCGTGGACCAACTTCGGATAGAAACACTCCTCTATGTCCCGCATTCTTGTCGTCGATGACGAACCTTCCATCTGCTGGGGACTCAAGGAGATCCTCACCGATGAAGGGCACGATGTCTTCATCGCCGCAACTGGCGAAGCAGCCATCGCGGGGGCCGAGCAGAAGTCCCCCGATGTCGTACTGATGGATGTGTGTCTGCCCGGGATCGATGGCGTCAACGCACTCGGGAAGATCCGGGCCATGTCATCGACCCCGCCGCCAGTCGTCATCATGACGGCTTTCGGGAGCCTGGATGTGGCGGTCCGCTCACTGGCGGCCGGGGCGTTTGACTATCTGCCAAAGCCGTTTGACCTCGATCAGGCGGTCAATGTGGTTCAGAGGGCACTGCGGCGATCCGAATCCACGAGATCGCCAACTGAAGCACCGTCAACGAGCGATTCATCCCTGCTCCTCGGGCACTCCGCCCGCATGCAGCAGGTCTTTAAAGAGATTGCTCTCGTTTCCCAAACCGACGCAGCTGTATTGATCACTGGCGAAAGTGGAACGGGTAAAGAGCTCGTCGCGGAGGCAGTTCACTCCAACTCGCAACGCCGGGGGGAACCATTCATCCCGATTAACCTCGGAGCCCTCAGTCCCCAGCTGATCGAAAGCGAACTGTTCGGTCATGTGAAGGGGGCCTTCACCGGGGCCGAGTCTCCGCGACTGGGGCTGCTGCAACTGGCCGACAAGGGGACGGTGTTCCTCGACGAGATTGGCGATGTTCCACTGCCGATTCAGGTCAAACTGCTGCGAGCCATCGAACGCAAAGAAGTGACTCCGGTGGGAGACCCGCGCCCGCGCTCGAGTGACTTTCGCATCGTCGCCGCCACGAATCGCTCACTGCCCGAACTCGTCGCGAAAGGTGAGTTTCGCGCAGATCTCTTCTTCCGACTCAGTGCCTTCCAGCTTCAGCTTCCCCCCTTGCGGGAGCGGGGCGACGATATCGCACTGCTGGCGGAGCATTTCCTGCGGCAATCCGCTCCGCAGTCCGCGGGATTCTCGAAAGAGTGCCTGCTCGCGCTGTCGCGCCGGGAATGGCCCGGCAATGTTCGCGAGCTGCGTAATGCCGTCGAGCACGCCGCCATCCTCGCACGGCAGGAGATCATTCAGCCCGAGCATCTGCCCCAGCCTCAGCTGTTCTCGGCCACGTCATCATCCGCTCACAAGATCGATAACCCTGAGGGGCTGGCAAGCTTTATTGCCGAATGGACAAAGCAGCGGGCCACCGAGCTGGCGGGCTCTCCCTCAGCCACCTGGCATGACGACCTGCTCTCTCTGGTCGAGCCCCCCCTCATTCGTGCGGCGTTGACAGCTGCCGGAGGACATCGTGCCAAGGCAGCTGATTTGCTCGGTTGGCACCGAGGCACTCTCCGGGAGAAGTTGCGAAAGTATGGAATCGAGGAGTAGCCGATTCCGCTCGGGGTCTCGTTTCCAGGCCAGCTGCTCGGATCCAAACGCATCCAGAGATCGCCACGAGTCCTCTTCTGTCTCGACCCGTTTCACATCCTCACGTCGCCGGAATAGACTTCGGGTTCGAGTCATCCCGGTTTCAGGTGAGATCCATGCAGAGTTTTAAGCCGTCATCCGTCGCGGAGTTGCATCGCTTCATGCAGGGCGAAGTCGCCACGCAGCATGTTGCTGTC
>CANJZR010000149.1 GCA_947479075.1 Planctomycetaceae bacterium | reverse complement strand
GACCTGGTTGCCAAAGGGGAAGCGACGGTGACCGTATGACATCAACAGCCGCCCATCTGTAAGTTTCAGCAGATGCGATGGCAGCCCCCACACTCCGATCGGGTGCGGCACGCTCCAGGTTTTCCCTCCGTCGGACGACTCGCTTTGTAGTGTCTCACCGGCATTCGGTGAGTTGTGATTGCGAATGTGGCAGATCAGATGCCCGTTGGCAGCCTCCACCGCATGCAGCTCGTGATACTCATCGGGGTTATCTCCCGGGCGAACCGGAATATCAGCCAACCATTCCCACGTGACACCATCGTCCTTCGAGTGGCAGACGCCCACGCGACGCGACTCCGCCCACAACGAAGCTCCCGCGTAGAGTACGCGTCCGTCCTGCAATGCGACCGGACCGTGCGGGCTGTTGACCGGAACGCGATAACGCGCCGACCAGGTGACGCCGCCATCGGTCGACCGAATCATCCAGCAGCCGAGTTCGACCCGGCGCTGCTCGTCAGTCAGTCGGTTGTGAGCGGCCCGCCATTCGGCCAGTTGAGTTTCCGTGAACGCGCCCTTCTCGCCGGGCTTCTTCAACTCGGCTGCGGTGAGCAGCTTCTCGTAGGCGTTCGAGGTGAAGGTCGTCACGAGCAGTGAACCGGCCTTGGTCTCGACGACACCGGCATCACGATCATCGATCGGACCGTCGTACAGCACCTGCGGCCAACCCCAAGTCACGCCGTTGTCCTTCGACCGCATCAGCTCGACACGACCAAACGGGCAAACATGGCTTTCCCGTCCGCCTGAGAATGCAATCAACAGTTCCCCGTTCGACCGACGTGCCAACGTTGGCCAGCCGTGGTAGAGCGGCGGCTTCCAGCTGACGATGCGGGTCTCCAGAATCTCGTACCTGGGAGGTTCTGCAGCCGGCGAGGTCACCGACGCCATGAGCAGGAAACCAGCACACGCAATCCAACGGTGAAGCGACCAGAAGGTAAACATCGGCGAGCATTCCTCAGCGGGACACAGTGAATCATGTGTGATCAGTATCCCGATTCACCCGCCGCACCGCCATCCGCAGAGGCACTCTCGCCTGACAAACGCGATTCCATTGTCATCTCCTCACAACACATTGTGCGAGTCCCCCACCAGTCAGCTTCCACATTCTTGCTTTCCTTGCTTCGCTTCTGTTCAAAGATCCAGGTCAAGGATCGCTGGACAACATTGCTGACGAACCACTTTGTTCAGAGGTTTTCAATGGAACAGAAGCAAAGCAAGGGAACGAAGGAAGAGGGGTGAAGATGGAATCGGGGAGGGGTGGTGAGTGTGGTTGGTGGAGAATCGATATAGTCTGAGGAGATGAGATTCTTCATGCCCCTTGTTTGAGGCCGATGCGATGCCGTTGCCGATGACTGATGACAACTCTGTGCTGTTCACCAATGGAACGCTGGTGCTGTCCGACAGGTTGATGGAGGATGGCGAACTGGTTGTCGAAGACGGAATGATCCGGTCAGTCGGAGCGAAGCGAAAGCGGGCGAAGTTCACGGGACGGGTGATTGACCTGAAGGGAAGCTATCTCGCTCCGGGATTCATCGACATTCATGTGCATGGCGGCGGCGGGGCCGACTACATGGATGGGACGGTGGAAGCGGTGAGGGTGGCCAATCGCTGCCATGCCCGGCATGGGACGACGACCATCTTCCCAACGACGACCACGGGTTCGCGGGAACAGATCGCAGGCATGATCGCTGCCTGTGGCGAGGTCTACCGGACATGGACGCCAGCTGAAGGGGCCCGGATCGGCGGCGTTCACTTTTATGGTCCTTACTTCGCGGAGGACAAAGTCGGCTGCCACGCGAAGAGCGGGAGACGCGATCCGACCGCGAACGAGTACAAGGAGCACTTCGCATCGGGTTTGATCCGAGTGGCGACCTGTGCCGCGGAGCTGCCGGGGGCAATTGAGTTCTACAAGTTCGCCAGCAAGCAGGGGTGTCTGGTCACGTGTGGTCATTCCAACTCCACGTGGGGCGAGATGGCAGCTGCGTTTAAAGCGGGGATGCGGCATGTCGACCATTTCTGGTGTGCGATGAGTTCCGTGGCATCTCTGCGGGCCCGGTGCGGAACACCGATGCAGGCGAGCATGGAACAGTTCGTCCTGGCCCACCCGGAGATGAGTACCGAGGTCATCGCCGACGGGCACCATCTGTCGCTCGAGCTGTTGCGGTTCGCATTCCTAATGAAGGGGCCGGAGCGGTTGTGTCTGGTCACCGATTCGATGCGGGCGGTGGATTGTCCTCCGGGTGAGTATCGGTTTGGTCCTGCGGAGAATGGGCCGCGGATCGCCAGCGACGGGAAGGTTGGCCGCACTCTCGACGGAAGCGCTCTGGCAAGTGCGGTCGTCGGCATGGATCACATGCTGCGCACGATGCACACTGCGACGAAAGCCCCCCTGCCCCAGCTGGTCCGCATGGCGACACTGACTCCCGCGGAGCGGACAGGAATTGATTCCACGTGCGGGAGCCTGACGGTGGGCAAGCAGGCGGATCTGGTGGTGCTCAGCCCGACGCTCATCGCGAAGACGACATTCATCGCAGGTGAGCAGGTGCATGGGCCGATCTAAGGCCACGGGGGCGTGTGGTTCCGGCCCGCATTGTCGAGTCGAGAAACCGTGTTTGATTGAAGAGGTTTCGTCATCCGGAGAGGCCTGCATGCGATCACTAGTTCGGCTGTTGATCATTCTGTTCACAAGTGGTCTGAGTGTTCGAGCATCCGCCGATGGTCCACTCGAATCACCTGCCCCACCAATGTTGTCGGGAGCGTGGGTGCCCGCCGACTCCCGGTCGATCGATTTTGACCAGTTGCCACGGATTGCTTCGGAGCACGTGATCGTCAGCGATGTCAGGGCAATCGGCGGCGACGCGACCAAGGTCAACAAGACTCAGGGCGGAGTGAACCAGCACAACTACTTGATCTTCCACCAGAATCGGTTCTGGATCATGTGGAGCGATGGGCCGGGTGTTGAAGACCGCGTGGGGCAGCGGGTGAAGTACGCGACCAGCCGTGACGGTCGGGAGTGGTCGGCGCCGGAATACCTCACCCCTGAGCCGCCGGGATCGGGAGTGGGAACTGAGTTTTATGGGACGCGGTCGGAGAAGGGCTTTCGGTGGATCGCGAGAGGATTCTGGAAACGAGGCGACGAGCTGTACGCGCTGGCATCGCTCGATGAGGCTGCGGGATTCTTCGGGCCGAGTCTGGCACTGCGGGCATTCCGTCTCGATGAGAAGGCTCACACGTGGACGGACGAAGGGGTCATCGCCGACAACTGCATCAACAACTTTCCGCCGGAGCTGTTGCCCAATGGCCAGTGGATGATGTCGCGGCGGGCACATGACTATAAAAAAACGGGGGTTCACTTCCTGGTCGGGGGGACGGAGTCAATTCGCACGTGGGAGTCGTTTCCGGTCCTTGGTTCGAGCAGCGAGCTGACCGCTGAGGAACCGCTCTGGTGGGTGCTGCCGGATAACCGCCTGCTCGCGATCTTTCGAGACAATCGACGCAGCGGGTTCGTGTATCGTTCGTTCTCGTCAGACAACGGGCGGACATGGAGTACGCCGGAGCAGACAAACTTTCCCGACGCCACGTCAAAGCTGCATGGGCTCAGGCTGCGCGATGGGCGATATGTGCTGGTGTCGAACGCCAATCCGAAAAAGCGCGACCCGTTGACGATTGCCGTGAGTGCCGACGGCGTGACGTTTACACAGCTGGGGCATCTGGTCGGAGGACGCCATGTGGATTACCCGCATGTCATGGAACACGAAGGGTGTCTGTATGTGGCGTTCGCGGGGGGCAAGCAGACGGTCGAGGTACTCCGCGTGCGCATCGATGAGATGACGAAGAATCCCGATCAAGTCCAACCTCTCGTGCGTTGAGGTGTGTTTGCCCAGATCCTGACCGTGACAGCTGAGCCTTTTATGACAGACATAACAAAATCCAACATCTTCGCTGATCTCCCTTCGCGTTTACCCGACGAGGTGATCTCCACACTGATTAAGGCCGAAAACTTACGGATCGAACGCATTGTCTCACATGGCCACTTTTCGCCAGCGGGATTCTGGTACGACCAGGATCAGCAGGAGTGGGTCATGGTTCTCACTGGGCAAGCGAAGCTGCGACTCGGGGATGAACTGATCGAGATGAAAGCCGGGGATTATGTGAACATCCCGGCCAACATGAAGCACCGGGTGGAATGGACCACGCCGGACGAACCGACGGTCTGGCTGGCGGTGCATTACGGGTAGGCACGAATATGCCGTCTCAGAGCATTTCTACCCTGCTGATGTCGTCAGGATATCAGCGATTGGAGTCCCGCCGCGATCTGTCAGGGGGATCGGGCGACCCACATTGGACATGTTTTCTTTCTTGGGGTCGACCCCGAGGGCGGTCGTGATCGTGGCCAACAGGTCGGGAACGGTCACGGGCTTGTCGGCGACTTTCTCACCACCTTCGTCGGTCTTACCGTACACTTGGCCGCCTCGGATGCCGCCCCCCCCAAGAACGGTCGTCCACGCGTTCGGGAAGTGGTCGCGGCCTCCCTGCGGGTTAATCACAGCTGTGCGACCGAATTCGCCCATCCAGACGACAAGGGTGGTGTCGAGGAGGCCCCGGTCTTGGAGGTCCTGCATGAGCGTCCCCCACGCGGGATCGAGAACACCGGAGAGAGCTTTCACCCCCTCGAAGTTCTGTTGATGCGTGTCCCAGCCGATGCCCATGCCGCCCATGGCATCACTCAGGGCGACCTCGACGAAGGACACACCTCGCTCGACCAGTCGCCGCGCGAGCAGGCATCCCTGACCGAAGCGGTTCTTCCCATAGGCTTCGCGCAGGGTCGCGGGTTCTTCGTCCAGGTTGAAGGCCCGGACGGCTTCCGACCGCATCATCCGTACTGCTTGCGAGTAGGCCGATTGATGACTTTCGGCCGAGATGCCGGGCCGCTGACGGCGGAACTCGTCCTCCATCGAGGCCAGCAACTCGAGCCGCGAATCGGACTGAGGCTGGCTGACCTCAGTGGTGGTGCGAATGTTGCGAACTTCGAGTGGCGGGCCGTAAGGAAACTCCATCGCTGGCTGGTCGCCGTTCGCTCGCGGTCGACGGGGTGGCTCAGCCCCCACAACAAGCGGAGCGAACTTCGGCCCGAGGAACCCGGCACCGTACGCGGCCGGGCTGAGCAATCGGTTCGGCATCACGCTCACAAAGTTCGGAAGTTCGGAGGTCTCGCTACCGAGTTCATGGCTGATCAGCGATCCGAGCGCGGGATACCGCACCGGGCCCTGCGGGAGGTAACCGGTCCGCAGGTGATAGGTCGCCCGCCCGTGATCCCCCTCCTTGGTCTGCATGGAACGAATGAGGGCGAGGTGGTTCATCTGCTTCGCGAGATTCGGCAGATGCTCGGAGATCTGAATCCCCGGAACACTGGTGTCGATCGGTTTGAACTCGCCGCCATTCTTGTGGCCAGGCTTGGGGTCGAAGGTATCAATCTGCGAAGGTCCACCCGGCATCCAGAGCAGGATGCACGACCGATGCCGCTTCGAGTTGCCAACCACTTCTTCCGCCAGGGCGGGGAACCAACCACTCAGAGACAGGCTGGACACGCTCAGCGCCCCCGCCCCTCGTGCGATCACCTGCATCCAATCACGCCGGGACAGATTATTCATCGACATGGGCCACTCTCCAAATCGAACCAGCAGCGATACCGCGTTCACCGAGCAGGATACGCCTGCTGACCCGGAAGTGCGAAGTAAAAATGCCCGGCATCCCAAAATCGTCATCACCGCCCGCTCACTGCAGGCGGCATCAAAATCGCCTGTGACAGATGCGTTTGTGTGGTCACCGGTCGTCAGAAGGTTCGTATTACGCCGCGGTTATTGCACTGTCGTGACATCCTTGACTCACGCTCCGGCACTCAGAGAGAATCAACCAATCAGCGACAATCGATATGTTTGCGAGTCGCTCAGGAGCCATCGAGTATGTCCATGCGACTGCAGTCCCTGATCATTGCACTCGCGGGAATTGTGAGATCTGTAGCGTTCGCTGATACCCCGCCGAACTATCAACGGGAGATTCGGCCGATCCTTTCAGAGTATTGTTTTCAGTGCCATGGTTTTGATGAGAAGAGCCGGCAGGGGAAGTTACGGCTCGACCAGTATGAGGGCGCGACACAGCCCGCGGAGTCAGGAACAGCGGCGGTCGTGCCGGGTCAGGCGGACGGGAGCGAGTTGATTCGGCGGGTGACCAGTCTGGATCACACTTTGCGCATGCCGCCCCCGGAGACGGATAAGAAACTATCACCCGCACAGATCGAGAAGCTGCGACAATGGATCGATGCGGGAGCGGAGTACACCAGGCATTGGGCATTTGAGAAGCCGGTGAAGTTGCCACCTCCCGAGGTTCGGCGAGCGAACTGGCCGCGAAATCTGATCGACCGGTATGTACTCAGTCGGTTGGAATCGGAGGGGTACGCCCCCACGGCAGAGGCGTCGCCGGAACGGTTACTTCGGCGGGTGTCACTCGATTTGATCGGGAGGCCACCGACGCCCGAGGAACTCGATCATTTTCTCAAAGCTCGCGAGTCCGATCCCGAGTCAGCTTATCAGACCGAGGTCGACCGGCTGCTGAACTCCCCACACTTTGGCGAGCGGATGGCGATCGACTGGCTGGATGCCGCGCGGTACGCCGACACGAACGGGTATTTCGGCGACCTGCCCCGCATGGCGTGGCCGTGGCGAGACTGGGTGATCCGGGCATTCAATCAGAACTTGCCCTATGACCAGTTCACCATTCAACAGCTGGCCGGGGACCTGCTGCCAGACGCGACGCTCGATCAGCGAATCGCCACTGGGTTTCATCGAAATTCGATGGCCAACAACGAGACCGGGATTATCGATGAAGAGTACCGCGTCGAGGCGGTTGCCGATCGCGTGGACACCACAGCTGCGGTGTGGCTGGGACTGACGGTCGGATGTGCGCAGTGTCACGACCACAAGTACGATCCGATCTCTCAGAAGGAGTACTATCAGCTATTCGCCTACTTCAACAGCTCGGTCGAGCCGGGTCTGGCGTCCGCGGAGAGCCCTCCTCCGACGCTCGAGGTACCAACCGCTGAGCAGACAGCTGCACTTCAAGAGAGCGGAGTCCGTCGAGGAGCCGCCGAGCAGGCCTACCTAACGAAGGCCGCGACTCTGGACGCCGATGTCGCAACCTGGGAGTCAGCGGCCCCCGGCGAGCTGGCAGTGCTTCCAACGGATGCCCTGCTGAGGTGCAACTTCGATCCCATCGCGAGTCCCGCAGAAGCTGTCGGAACCACGCTGCAGACGGTCCGTGGCATTCGCGGGAACGCCGGGAGCTTCGACGCGACGCAACATGTGGAGATCGCCCAGGAGTTCGACGTGAATGGTCCGTGGACAATCTCAGTCTGGGTGAACCCGACGAATTCACTCTGCGGGATCTGGTCGTGGATTGAACCCGCCGGGCGACGGCGAGGCATCGAGCTGGTCTGGCAGAAGGGCCGGCTCCAGCTCAACCTGGTTCATGAATGGGGCACCAATGAGATCACCGCCATCACCCCAACTCCTTTGGCTGCAAACAAGTGGCATCAGATTCTGGTCAGCTACGATGGATCGAAGAAAGCGACGGGATTACGTGTACTTCTCAATGGCCAGAACTCACCCCTCCACGTTCATCACGACACGCTGACGGGGACGTTGCAATGTCATGAGCCGTTGCGAGTCGGACGCCGTGACAATGGGCTCGGGTTCTATGGACTGCTCGATGAGTTCCAGATCCTCCCGCGTGCGGTCACCGCAGAGGACGCCGCAGGCTGGGCTGACAGCGAACAGCTGCGAGGAGTGCTTGACCGACCGATCGCCGATCGGTCGGTGTCTGAACAACATCTGCTGAAAGAGTATTACATCCGGCATCGCGCGACGCCCGATCTGCGAAAGCTCTATGACGACTGGCAACAGGCTCGTGAGGCGGAGTCACGAGCGAAGGCTGCGATCCCGACCACGCTGGTCATGCAGGACCTGCCTGAGCCGCGTGCGACTCATGTTCTGGTGCGAGGTCAGTACGACCAGCCGGGAGAGGTGGTTCAAGCGGGTTTCCCGGCGATATTTCCCGCGGCGTCTGATGAGGGCCCACCGAATCGACTCACACTGGCCCGCTGGCTGGTCTCGCCCGATCATCCACTGACCTCTCGGGTGGCGGTGAATCGCTTCTGGCAGATCTGCTTCGGCGATGGACTGGTGAGGACTCCGAACGACT
>CANJZR010000148.1 GCA_947479075.1 Planctomycetaceae bacterium | reverse complement strand
GGTGGTGAGGACCATTTGGAAACTGGACGAGCAACAATCGGCACTTCAGGGGCTTGGTTACGGGTTTTGGGGCGAATATGGGATACCTGGTAGGCGATATTGCACTCTTGATGACCCGGCCACCGGACGACGTAAGTTCCAGCTTCACTGCTTTGATCAGGAGAACGAGGAGATTGCACGGCACTTGGCATTTCGGGACTACTTGCGGGCAAATTCGTTGATGGCGACAGAGTATGATGCGGAAAAGCGCCGTTGCCGAGACATTTACCCCGATGACTCGCACGCATATTCCGATGCCAAGGCGGATTGGATTGCGGCACAGCTTCCGGCTGCTTTGGACTACTTTGTTCATCAGGGTGGTGCTACACATGGCCTTCGATGAAACCCTCGCCGGGTGCCACTGCTGGCTCGCCCAGCAGTGGGGGATCACCAGTGGCTTGATTATGCTCCTGCGCACTCTTCGGCGGGTTGGCCCAGACACTACTTTGGGTGTCTGGGTTGTTGAACAACAAGAGGCTCAGGAGAAGGCGCTTTCCTTTTAATCCCCCCTGTTCCCTCGTCACGCTCACGCCCAAAGCGGCGTCTAGGCCACTCCGCCTGGTCCGCGTGATCGAGGGGAACCCCGCCTCGCCCGCCTGTACGCTTACAGAATCGCCTCAATCGGCTGCCCTGTTGTGATGGGCAGCGGGCGGCCTTCCAGGTCGTGGACCATCGTTTCCGGAGAGAAGCCCAGGCAGTGGTAGACCGTCGCGAGGTAATCGGCGGGACGGACTGGATTGATGATCGGGTGTGCGGCCCGTCCATCCGTCGCGCCATGCACGGTTCCCCCGCGGACGCCACCGCCCGCCAGCGCGATGGAGAACGCGCTCCCCCAGTGGTCGCGGCCCTGGTTCTGATTGAACGTCGGCGTGTGGCCGAACTCCGTGACCAGACAGACGAGCGTCTCGTCCAGGAGGCCGCGGTCCTCGAGATCCGTTATCAGCGCCGAGAAGGTTCGATCGATGTCAGGCATGAGCCAACCCTTGAGGCTCTCGCTGTGCCTTTCGTGGGTGTCCCAACCGCCGTTGTTGGGACGTTTGTTATCGGCAGAGGCCCAATGCACCTGCACAAGGGAGACACCCGCCTCGACCAGTCGTCGCGCCAGGAGCACACTTTGTCCCCACTTCGTGCGGCCGTAGCGGTCGCGGACCTCGGGAGATTCCTGTTCGAGATTGAACGCCGCGCGTCCTGCCCCTCCAGCAATCAGAGAGATCGCCTGTTCGCGATACAGATCGAACGCCCCGGACGAGGCGCGGCTTTCGAGCGAGTTCAGGTTCCGCGTCACTTGATCGACGAGTGACAGCCGACGATCCAGGCGGACCTGAGACAGCCCCTCTTGGAGTTCGGCCCCCGGCATGGTGAAGCCCGCAGCGCTCGGATCGCAATCGAGCAGCCACGGATCATAGGTGCGTCCCAGCCGTCCGCCATCGGTTCCGGGCCAGGGATCCTGCCCGCCGTTGTTCGCAAGGCGATGAGGGAGCACAATCGAGGACGGGAGCCCGTGGCGCGGCGGACAGAGCCCCCGGATCACGGCATTGAAGGCGGGCCAGTCATTAGGGCGGCCGGGAGCAGCGTTCTCGAGGCTGAGAGGAGCATGCGGCACGCCGGTCAGCATCTGGTAGCCGCTGGTCGAATGGGCGTTGTCGCCCGTGACCATCGAACGGATGACCGCCAGACGGTCAGTGAGATTCGCGATACGCGGCATCAACTCGCCGACAAACAACCCGGGCGTGCGCGAGGGGATGACGCCGAAATCTCCTCGCACCTCCCGCGGGGATTCCGGCTTCGGATCGAAGCTTTCGTGCTGAGGAAAGCCTCCCGAAACGAAGATCACGATCACTGACTTCGCGGTTCCGGTTCTCCGCTCGGCAGCAGATTTCTCCCGTGCCTGCAACAACTGCGGGAGCGAAAGCCCTGCCAGTGAAAGCCCACCCACACGCAGACATTCGCGGCGGGAGAGTCCGTCACACAAACGGGTGGAATGATCGAACAGACGAAGCATCGGCGGGGCCAGCAGTGAGGCGAATGCGGGATCCCGGATGACTGTCCCCCAGGACGCATCAATCATGGCGGATTTGTTTCTGCTGAGCAAGCAGATGATTGGCCTCAGCGAAAGAGAGCATACGAACTCTGGTAGTGATATCTTCCCCATGACAAATGGCTACGCATGGAGAAGGAGAACTGCGGTGGAGCAATGCCGTTCTGAGAATACGGTCTAGGTACGCGACAATTGGTACCCGTATGTGATCGCCGCAATTGCCGTCCTTCTGATGGTCATGCTGTGGGTCGAGTATGAGTTGTGGCGTGAAGAGCATTACGGAGAACGATCTCGCGATTTCACGATCACTGTATTCGAATGTTTGCTCGCATGCTCCCTGTGTTTTATACCAATATTTTTGTACGTTCTGGCCGACAGTCGTCCCATGAATCGAGTGAAGACCATGACTTGTATCGCATTGGTTGTGCTCACCGTATGGGCACCTTTTCGTTTCATATTCTGGGCATTATTCTTTTAAAATAACCGGGTGGTATAGGTAACGATCGAGCCAGTTTCACCTCGTTCCCAAGTCGGAGCTTGCACACGAGAGCCACGCTCATGTTGTTGAGTCAGGGAGTATCATTGACTTCCGGCTGCTCCCGTTTTACGAGTTCTTTGCGTGGGACGACGACCACGGCCTGGCCGGGGGTGACGAGGCGGTTGCCGAGGGTGACGACCTGGTCGCCTTCTTTGAGACCCAGGGTGACTTCGATGAGGTCGCCTTCGGTGGCACCCGTTTCAATGATGCGTTGCTGGGCGAGCGGGGGAGTCCCCTCGATCACCATGACCGATGGCCGCTGACCATCGAGTACAGCTGTGATGGGAATGACGAGTCCGGAGCGGTGTTCGCCGGAACGCAGAGAGACGCGAGTGAACATGCCGGGCTTCAGCACGCGATCGGGATTCGGGATGTCGATGCGGACATCGCCCGTGCGGGTGACTTCGTCGAGAACCGGTGCCACGCGCGAGACCTTGCCGTGGAAGACCTGGTCGGGGAAAGCGTCGACGTGGATCTCGGCATCGAGGCCTTCCTTCATGCGGCGGTAGTCGCGCGGGGTGGTCCGGACAACTTGTTGGCGTGGTGCCGCAGGCACAAGAGGCAACCCCCTGTGCCCTCATGCCGCTCAAGGCCCGTTCGTTCCGCCACACCACCCTCCACGCAAACGATCGAACCTGTTTATCCAGATCGAACTCGCATGGTAAAGCATCCTATCGCGCTGCGACCCGGCCAATTGGGGCCAGGTCACACAGCAATGAGTGATCCTTTTGTGGCAGGTAAGGGAAGAAGTTGTCAAACATCCATCCTGCTGGACCACGTGACCAAAGTCACGCTCCTCTCCCGGCTCAACCTCCAACCTACTTCACAGGTTCACCCCGCCTCCACGGCGTTAGGGTTTTCGATGACCTTTCGAGATGGAGTTTCCAGACGGTTCTGTGGGAATACTCTGCGATTAACTTTTGATTTTGTTCATCACCCAGGTCATGAGCCAGAATCACTTCGCTATTAGGGAGGTCAGCACGGTTGTAAACCCACTCGTCATGGACGGAATAATCGGAGGCATAACTGACGAATACCAGGTCTCGGCCAGTTTGCGATTCCAGGTACTGCATCAAGCCTAGTCGTGACGCGACAGAAACATCGGGAATCCCGTTGTCCGAGTTTTTCCAGAAATCGATGGATGGCTTCTTGCGGAGGATGGCAGACGATTCACGAGCCATCGCTGGTCCAAACCAGATCATTGCGACCAAGACAGCGACTGCAGCCATCCAGGGGGTCCAGGCTGGAAGCCTATTTGACCATTCTAATGGACGACACCTCCACCGGCGCAGTGGCTTTTGAATAACGGAGACCAACGCCACATACACTAGCGGGACGACCGGCATCGCATACCACGGCATATGCCAGGTCGCTATCGATTGCCCTGCGAACCACAGCCCGAGGGCCGGGACATAGCGTCTAAGCCGACGGTCCATAAACCCCAGCAACACCAAGACCGCTAAAAACGTGGCTGGCCACCCCTGCATTCCCAGGACAGATTGCAATGAAGTGTAGCTCCGCTTCACGCCATTCTTGAGCAGGCCAAAAGCATCTTGCGATACCGGACCTTTGGACAGTTGCTGATAGACGGAGTCTATGCGAGGGCAAACAGCACGGGTGGGTTTCTGATTCCCTTGAAACACGAACAAACCACGATGAAAGTACTGTTGATGATGCAAGCTATATGGCAGCTTCAGGGGACTTCCGGTCACCGCCTCATTATAAGTTCCCAGGCACACTGCGGAGGCCCCGATTAGGATCGCGCCGGGGATCACCACGTTGTTTATCTTGACGGCTAGACTGACACGCGAGTCTCTGAGCATCCAGATCAAAAAGGCGGGGAGGCAACCCAGGCAGAGCAAAGCGCCCTCATACGGGCGAGTCACTGAGAGACCAACGACGCCCAGAGATAAGAGCGTTGTCGACCACCAAATCGGCCGACGAAGGGTTTGGTTCAGGCCGCCGAAGAAGACCGCAGCAGCTGCACCAGTCAGCATCGATGGCATATAGCCATAACCCATCCTGGATTTGGGAATTAAGACGCACGAGAAGAGGACCGCCATCAGCATCGCCCATCGCATCAAGCCAAAGGTTTGCATCATCCAGCAGATTGCGGCACTGAACAGTCCGCACGAGATCCAGATGCCCCAAGCGGGATGGCCAAAAACCACTTGGCCGAATGCCATGATGAGTGGCCCACCTGGAGGATACTTCGATTGATACGTCGGCTCGACGAGGACGTGCGGAGCGTCGAAAAACAGAGGCAGTCCCGGAGATGGATTGGATAATCGTCCCTGCGCAAAAGTATCAGCGGCGAGCAGATAGCTGTATTCATCGTGCATCGAGGGGGCCGGAAGCCCTTGTATGACGCATCGCAGAACAGGGATCATAAATCCCAAAACTCCGCACAACAGAACTTGCAGGTACAGCTTTCGTCGTAAAGACGTTACATCCATTAGTCGTTCCCTGCCTTGGCAAGTACATCCAGAGTTCCAATGAAATGGAGTGAGCGCCCAAACAACCAGTTGGCCCACCACGGATACAGGCCCACATTCCGAATCTCCTGCTGAACACGTAAGCCAGCTTTCCTGAACTCATCCTCCCATTCACGAGGTGTGAGGTAGTGGTAGGGCAGTACGACTCCGTGTGGTGCATTGCCCACGTAATCCATGAACCGCAACGTCCAGCTAGCGAGCGGCCCGTGCAACAGATGATCTTTGATCAACACACTTTTTCGTACGACACGGGTGGCCTCGCGCAGAAGATCAGTGACGGAGTCGGCATGATGCAGGACATCGCAGAACAGCGCGGTATCAAAGACCTTGTCTCCGAACGGCAATTGATGCCCGTCAAATTCAGTCACTGGAATTCGAGTCTGGCCACGCACCAGAATGTCTGTTCCAACGATGTCGATGTCGGGTCTGGCATCCATGATCATGCGGGCGATCATACCGTCACCGCATCCCACATCGAGCACGCGATGACCATGGGGGATCAGTCGGACAAAATGATCAACCAGAACTTTCACTCGCCGACTGTGGACATACTTGCCATGCGTGGTTCCCAGCACAGACAGCACATTGGTTGACGCTGGCTGATCGCCGGATTCAGGATTTGACGCCGACATAATTCATCTTCCCGAAAGCAAAGGTCCGCTGTTCACACCGCAATTCGCGATCCATGCATTCCAGAATGCTCTGAGGTGAATTCAACCAGTTTTCGTAGGTCTCTCGTTCTCGATCAATCATGGTCGCTAGTGCATCGAGGTGTTTCCAGGCTCGACGCAACAACGGCACACGACAGAGTGCATGCACGAAACGAAGAAAAGGTGTTAACCAAGGCTCCACCGCCACCAATCGCCCGCCTGGCCGCAATACTCGACGAACTTCCTGCAAGGTTTTCCTCAAATCATCTGGCAACAGAGGCAGGTGATGTAAGCCTCCTTGCACAATGACAATATCGCAACTGTCGCTTTCCATGGGCAATGCCCGGCAGTCCGCAACATAGAGCGTCCCATGGCCTTGGAATTGCTGGAGGAGTCGCTCTGACAGGTCGACACCTACGAGGTTCGTGAACCCGAGTCGCTGTAGGGCGATCAATCCATTCCCTCGCCCACAAAAGATGTCAACGATCTTCGCATCCCTGGGCCAGGCGGCAGCGCCGAGTGAGTTCAGTCGTTTGACGAACTTGGCTACCTCTTCCTCCGGAGTTTCGAACCGCAAATATGCAGCTTCCCACACCTCATCACAACAATGGAGTGGTTCACAGGTTCGAATAATGTGGGGTCCGTTCATCTCGGTCCTGTTATCGACACAAAACTCGATCTTAGCGGCGATCCAGACCGAGCATGCTGCAGAGGAAACTATGCAACATCAACGCGACCCCCAGAACCACCGCTGTCACACTCGGAATCACAAGTCGCATGGTGGACGGGTAATCCAAGGGCCCCATGCCGCCCGCGGCCCATCGAAATGCCACTAGACCCACTAGAAACAGCCCAGGAATCACCAGTCCCAAACCAAACACGACACCGCGTTCCAGCGTGAAAATCTGGAAAAAACGATTCACTCTGGCACTGGGAGGGCGAAAGCCTTCGCGAATCGAAAAGGCCATCGTAATCACCGCGAAAGCGACCGCCTGCTCCCCCAACAGCAGACACATACTGGAGACCAGCAATGTATGAGCATCGAAGGTGACACCACCCAGAGTGACTCCTGGCAATGCCAGTAGATATCCCAGCAGGCCCAACACCGTCAGTAACAATCCTGGATACCAGAACAGCCACTTTGGAGAGAACAGCAGGAAGAATCTCAGCGTCCGCCAACCATCACGAATCGTGCGCAGGTGTGGCTTCGCCAGCTTTCGACCATCCGGCCAGAGGGTGATCGGCACCTCCGCGATACGCTCGCCGAACAGACTAGCCTTGATAATCATCTCGGTAGCGAATTCCATTCCCGTACATCGCAGGTTCAGTCTCCCGAACATCTCTTTCTTGAAGCCACGCATGCCACAGTAAATGTCATGGATCGGAGCATGGAACATCCAGCGTGACATCAGTGTGAACATCGGATTGCCCAGCCATCGATGCGAAAACGGCATCGCCCCCGGCTTCACTGTGCCGCCTCCCCAAGGCAACCGACAACCTTGCACCAGATCGTATCCCTCTCGCAGGCGTGTTACAAACTTGGGAATCTCGCGAAAATCATAACTGTCATCGGCATCGCCCATGATCACATACTTGCCACGGGCAGCTTGAATTCCACCGATCAAGGCATGGCCATAACCCTTTTGAGCTACGGGAACGACGCGAGCGCCAAGCCCCTGGGCAATCTCGATCGAACCGTCAGTACTCCCGTTATCTGCCACGACCACTTCGCCGACGATCTTCGAATTCCGCAGCGTCTCTGTCGCTTTTTGGACGCAGATTCCCAGCGTCTCATGCTCATTTAAACAGGGGATCACGACCGAAACTTCAACATCACCGGGATGAGCCATGCTTGGACATACTTGTGAGCAAGAGAGACGTGGAGCAGGCTTTGCATCGAAAGCCATGAGCGCGATTGCACACTTCTGGCTGTCTTGCGAGGCCTCGTTCGGGTGAGTTTATCTGGGCCGGTTACCCTCCGCAATCTCTTTTGCAATTGCCAGAAACGTCAGGAGGTAGGAGATTATGGGGTGGCACGCAACGCCGTGCGTCATTTGGGGTAGAGGGAGTCATCAAGCCGCTGGGCTTGTTGGCGGCGGGCCGCAGGCACAAAATGCAACACCCTGTGCCTTCGTACCGCTCAAGACCCGTTCGTTCCACCGCACCATTCTCCACGCAAACGATCGAACCCGTTTTTCCAGATCGAACGCACTGGGTGAAGCATCTTGTCGCGCAGCGACCCGGCCAATCCTAGCCGGGCCACCCAGGGTTACGGCGTATCGTTGACCGTTGGCTCTTCTCGTTTCGCGAGTTCTTTACGCGGCACAACGACCACGGCCTGGCCGGGGGTGACGAGGCGGTTGCCGAGGGTGACGACCTGATCGCCTTCTTTGAGACCCAGGGTGACTTCGATGAGGTCGCCTTCTGTTGCACCCGTTTCAATGATGCGTTGCTGGGCGAGCGGGGGCGTCCCCTCGATCACCATGACCGATGGCCGCTGACCATCGAGTACAGCTGTGATGGGAATGACGAGGCCGGTACGGTGTTCGCCGGAACGCAGGGAGACGCGAGTGAACATGCCGGGTTTCAGCACGCGGTCGGGATTGGGGATATCG
>CANJZR010000147.1 GCA_947479075.1 Planctomycetaceae bacterium | reverse complement strand
GTGCGTCGCATCCTGTTCGGGTTAGGGGAGCTGTTACTGACTGAGCACCCGCATGTGGATGTCGTACTCAGTGACGAGATGTTCGAACGCTGCGGGTGGACTGTGGAACGTTGCGGGCCGGGGTATCTGGTGTTCCATCGCGGAGGTCCCAGCGAGGAGCAGATGTTGCGGACGATGCAGAGCCTCAACTCTTCGCTGGGTGGCGACGGGCAGGGGCGATACTGGATTCGTCAGGCGGGACAGGTTCGCTGCGAAGCGTGGCTGACAGCTGCCATGATCCTCAAGTCGATGAGCCGGACCGATGGCCGGGCATCGGAATGGAGCCAGTGAACGTGAGCTCGCTCTGCTCCTCACGCTGGCTCGGAAATGAATTAAACGTCGCGTCGAGCGTAGAACATCCGCAACCGCTGGCAGGCCCTCTCCACCATCTCCTCCACGCTGACCGGGTTCGGGCGTGCGGCGTGCAACAACTCTGCCAGTGAAACCAGAGTCTCGCGAGTGAGTGTGGGGTGCAGTGCCAGCAGCAGGCGGCGTTCGACGAGGTCCTCCAGCGTGGTCACCCATTCGCTGGCGATGATGTCTCGCACGAAGTCGACGGGCAGGGCAGTGCCGACCACAGTCGCCTTTTTCTCCGAAAAAGGACGTCCTTTTTCGGAGTAAAAGGCGACCGACTGCGTGCCGATCAATCGCCACACTGCCCGGCAGGTATCCGGGGATTCGCCCGAAGCGGCGGCGAGGTCCTTAATCGCAGCCTCGACTGCGTTGTCACCCGTGGGGTACTTCTCCCCGCCGGCCACAATGCGCTCTCTCGTCGATACGGTGCGGGTGACTCCCAGCTGTGCCAGCACTCGATCGGCGACCTCTTCGCCTAAGGCCCGGCACGTCGTGAGTTTCCCCCCGATCAGTGTGAGAACCGGTATCCCGTTCACCGACCGCTCATCGATACTGTGCCCGCGCGAGATCGCAGCTGTCTTGGAACCATCGGAGTATGGCAGCGGGCGGACCCCAGAGCAGGTCGCGAAAATATCGTCCTCGGACAACGTCACCTGCGGGAAGATCTCGTGGGCCAGCTGCAGCAGGTACGCGACCTCGGTCTCGGTGGAACGGGCCTGCTCGGGACGTTGGTCGAATCGGTCGTCGGTGGTTCCCACCATCACCCCAAACTCGACGGGGATCAGGAACACCAGCCGCCCGTCCTGGGCCTCAGCATAGACTGCATCACCCCCGAGAGCCTCGATCAATCCCGCGTGTCGCGTGAAAATGTGCGTGCCCTTCGTTCCTCCGAAGAGCGGGGGAGCAGACGCCGGGAGTTCTCGAAGAGTCCAGTCGCCCCAGGCACCGGTGGCGTTGATGATGAGGCAGGGGTGGAGGTGATTGGGCGAGGGGGTGACGGGGAGAGGGGGAGAGTCGGAGCAGGGGGTGATCGTGACTCCGTCAGGGGAGAGTGTGGCGCGGTGATAAGTGAGCAGGCGGAATTCGGTTCCCTGGCATTGAGCGAGCTCCTGCATCTCGCGGGCCAGCGCGAGGCAGAAGCGTTCGGGCCGCTCCATCTGAGCATCGAAGTAGGCACATGACCACGGAAACTCTTCACGGGGAAACTGTGGGCCACCTTGCCCGGTGCTGCAAACACGGTGGCGCGGCACAGCTTTGCTCCGGGCCAGAAAGTCGTACAGTGACAGCCCGAAACGGACCGTGATTAACCCCCGTCCACCGCCCGAACCAATCCACGTCCCGAGTCGTGTTCTGCTCAGCCCCAGAAATCGCAATCCAGCTGCGATAAAGCCACCCAGTCGCCGCCGGACGGGAACGTGCAGTCGCAGCGGTGTGACATACTGGGGAGCCTGTCGCAGCAACCTGTCCCGTTCATGCAGCGACTCAGAAACGAGTTGAAAGTCGCCGTACTCGAGGTATCTCAGACCACCATGGATCAGCCGAGACGATTTTGCCGTGGCCCCAAACGCGATATCGTTCGTGTCGACGATCCACACCGGCACCCGGTTGAGTACCAATTCCCTCGCGACACACAGCCCATTCACTCCGGCGCCAAGAATCAACACCGGAGCAGAGGAGTTCGGCATGAGAGAGCCTCGTAAGACGGTATGGACCTGTCGACGATTGCGGTTTTGTAATCTTCGTTCGATTGTACTGGAGGCGAGGGGATTTGGAGGCTGGTTCTTCTCTCTTTGTCGTTGCCAACCTGGTGGAGTGTCTCTGAGTGCGTCGTGGCGGGAGGGACGCGATGGCGCGCATTCATGCAGACTTACGTCTGCCGCTCGCTTGGGATCTGCAATCAAAACACGGGGCGGGTTCGCTGTGCGATGAGACGGTTCTCCTCTCTACGGTCCTCCGCGACCTCTGCGGTGAATCCCTCCACAAATTCCGTGTGATGCCCGATGCATGTGACATCCGTCCCCGTTTGATAAGCTGGAGTCAGTGCGGAGGGAACGCCCTTCGCGTCACGGCAGGTGTTCTGCGAGGCGGTTTTGGTGGCGGATCCTTTAAACAGCGCGAAGTCGACTCAGTACACGGTGATGGCCAGGCGGTTTCGTCCGCAGACCTTTGATGAGGTCGTGGGCCAGGAACACGTTGGTCAGGCCCTGCGCAACGCCATTCGCTCCAACCGGGTGGCCCACGCCTACCTGTTCACCGGGGCTCGTGGGGTCGGCAAAACGTCGACCGCCCGTATCTTTGCCAAGGCCCTGAACTGTCCGCACGTGGTGGATGCTGTCCCCTGCAACCAGTGCGAAGTTTGCGATGGCATCAGTTCGGGCTCCGATGTCGATGTCATCGAAATCGACGGGGCCTCCAATCGTGGTATTGACGATATCCGCCAGCTGCGGGCCAACGTGAACGTCCGCTCGATGCGGTCACCGAACAAGGTGTACATCATCGACGAAGTTCACATGCTCACGAAGGAAGCCTTCAACGCGCTGCTCAAAACACTCGAAGAGCCACCGCCGAACGTCAAATTCGTTTTCTGTACGACGGAAGCCAACAAGGTTCCCGACACGATCCTGTCGCGATGTCAGCGGTTCGACTTTGGCACAATTGCCACAGCATCGATCGCCAATCGCCTCCGCCAGATCGCCGAGGCCGATGGCAAGCAAGTGGAAGAGGCGGCCCTCGAACTCGTCGCTCGCCGAGCCGCGGGGTCGATGCGCGACAGCCAGTCGCTGTTTGACCAGTTGCTGGCCTTCGGCGGTGAGGTGATCAGCGAGGGGGATGTTCATCAGCTGCTCGGGACGGCACCCGACGAACGCCTGATCGACATGTTCGATCGCGTGATTGAACGTCGTCGGGATGAAGTCCTCCAGCTGCTCAACTCCGCTCTTTCCGAAGGAGTCGAGTTGGGCATGTTCAGCGACCAGATGCTGGCCTATCTCCGCGATCTGATGATCGTTTCGGTCGGTGCGCAGGGAGTCCCGCTGATATCTGTCTCGGAACGCAGCCGTCCCCGCCTGGTGGCCCAGTCCGAGAAATGGGGGATCCAGACGATCTCTGCGGCGATGCAACTGATTGCAGACGCAAAAGTTCGGATGCAGCGGATCAGTTACGGACGCCCTCTGGTGGAGTTGACACTGGTTCGGATGTCGCTGCTCGAGGATCTCGATGATGTCCGTCGTTTGATTGATCAGGTTGCAGGCAACCCGGGCGCAGTGCCCGTCGCGACTCCGCGCGCGGTATCGCACAGCCCTGCAGTCGCAGTTGCGAGTCCCGCAGCTGTGACACGTGCCCCATCGGCACCTCCAGAGCCCGTAAAAAAAAACTCTGAAATAGCCCCCCAACCGGCCAAAACTCCCACTCCAGCGCAGCCAAAACGAGAATTCTCAACAGAAAACTGGCCGGTTATTTGGTCGGAAGTCTTGTTAAGATTTAATGATGCGTCCAGGAATCATCTTGTCAAGTCCACATTGCAAGCAATTTCTGGGCCAAATTTACTAGAAATCGTCTTCCCAAGGACCTACTCTCTCAGTAAGACTTATGTGAACCGCCCCGACCTGTTGAAGAGGATCGCTGATGCCATCCTCGACATCACCGGGGTTCACGTCAGCTGCCGGGTGACTGAAGACCAGTTGTCTCCCGCTCCGGCAGTCGAACCGGCCAGTCCGGTGGTTCAGGAAGTCGAGAGTCGGCGGAAGAGTTCGGTCGATGACGATCCGTTTGTTCAGCAGGCTGTCGAGATCTTCTCGGCCAAGGTCGCTGATGTACGGACCGTACTGGTCGGGCAGCCTTCCGACGAATGAGGCGTGTTGTTGACTTCGGTCATTCGACAGCCTGTTCGCTCCCCTGAGTGGAAACTCGGTGAGCCCAAAGCCGAATGCTGGGAGTTGTCATGTTCAAGGAATTGGCTGCACTGACCAACCTGATGAAGAATGCGCCAGAGATTAAGCGCAAAATGGAAGAGTCCAAGCAGCGACTCGCACAAACCACGGTGGAAGGACGTTCCACTTGCGGTCAGGTGACAGTCGCCGTGACCGGAAAAATGGAAGTCACAGCTGTCCGGTTTGCCGCTGACCCGCAAGTCATCGGCTCCAGGAATGGAGTCGAGATCCTCGTTCAGGAAGCGATGAACGATGGACTGATCCGAGCCAAGAAGCTGGCGGCCAATGAGATGAGTTCGATGGCAGGGCAGCTGGGTTTACCTCCGGAAATGCTGGAAAAATTTGGAGGCCTGGGCGGGTAGTTGAAGACTGGCAGGGGGCTTCACCCCCTCTCATAAACCCAGCTTGTAACGCTCTTTACGCCTAGTTCACGACACTCTGACGCTCAATTCGCATGCCTCCACGACTGCCACCTTCTGATGCACATCCCTTTGGTCCTGCCGTTGGTCGGCTGGTCAATGAGTTTGCTTCACTCCCCGGAATCGGTCGGAAGACGGCGGAGCGGTTGACGAACTACATCGTGGGCTGCCCCAAGCGGGATGCACTGGCCTTGGCTGACGCGATTCGGCTGGTCAAAGACACCGTGCGGCAGTGTTCGTTGTGTTTCAATTTGACTGACAAGGAACTGTGCGGCGTCTGCAGCGATCCTCGACGTGACCGGACTCACATCTGTGTCGTGGAACAACCCCGAGACGTGACAGCTCTGGAAGCGACTGGGGCGTTCACCGGGACCTACCACGTTCTGGGGGGACGGGTTTCCCCACTGGAAGGCATCACCCCTGCCGATCTGACGATTGATGCCCTCGTCGACCGGGTCAAACGCGATGAAGTCACGGAAATCATCATGGCGCTGAATCCCACTCTGGAGGGGGATGGAACAGCTCTTTACCTCTCCAACCTGTTCTCAGACATCACTGTGCATGGACAACCTGTGCAAATTACGCGCCTTGCCCGCGGGATCGCGACTGGAAGTGTGCTAGAGTTTGCCAACAAGGAAATGTTGTCTGACGCTCTGCGAGGGCGACAGTCATTTTGAAGAGAGATCGTTGAGAGATGAGCGTTGAGGGTTGAGCAACGAAGCTCAATCGACAGAAGACCTCAAGCTCGATAAATCCCTCGACCCTCAACCCTCGACCCTCAACCCTCAACCCTCAACCCTCAACCTTCCTCCCCCTGACTGACACAACGTCCGGAAGTTCTCGACTGAATCATGCATCTCAACGTCTCCCAGCAAATGCGAATGGCCCAGCAGATGAAGCTGGCTCCGCGCATGATTCAATCGATGGAGATCCTGCAGCTACCACTGATGGCACTGCAGGAGCGCATCGATCAGGAACTGTCGGAGAATGTGTGCCTGGAGCAGGTGGAGCGAAAAACAGACGACGGGGATTACAGCTTGGAACAGGGAGGCGATCCGTTCGAGGTCGCACCCCGAATGGAGATCGACCGTCAGGAACTGGTCGCTGGCAAGGAAGACAACAATGCCAGTGACTTTGAGCGGCTCGTCGAAATCTCTAAGGAGTGGCCGGAAGACAATTACACCAGCGGTTCGCGTCCCTCCGGCAACCAGATGGATGACGACGCCGATCGTCAGCACGACGTGATGTCGAACGCGGAGTGCCGGCCGCAGACGCTCACTGACTATCTGGTCGATCAGTTCCACTACTTCAACGTCGATCCGGAAGAGCGTGCTTTCGGCGAGTATCTGATCCAGAACCTCGACGACAACGGTCGACTGCAAAGCTCGCTGCCGGAACTGACGCAGGTCTTCGGCCAGTCGATGACGCTGCCCAGGGCTGAGAATGTTCTCAGGCTGATTCAAAAGCTCGATCCACCCGGTGTCGGGGCCCGCGATCTGAAAGAGTGCCTCCTGCTGCAGATCAAGCCGGAAACACCACTCCGCGAGTCGATGATCACGCTGATCTCGCTCCACCTCGACGACCTGCTCCAGAATCGACTCCCGCTGATCGAACGGAAGACCGGGTATACCCTGGACGAGATCAAGTCTGCGATGGAGCAGATGCGGACGCTCGATCCCTTTCCGGGGAAAGGCTTCGCCAAGGAATCGGTCCAGACCGTCTCTCCCGACCTGCGGGTCGACAAGGACGAATCTGGCAAGTGGGTCGTCTCTCTGATCGAAGAGTACATTCCCCAGCTGCGCATCAGCCAGCGTTACTTGCGCATGCTGGAAGGTAACCCCGATCAGAAAACCAAGGAATTCATCAAGCGGAAGATCGAGTCGGCCAAGTGGCTGATTGATTCGATTGAGCAGCGCTACAACACGCTGAAGCGAGTCGCTCAGGAAATCGTCAATCGCCAGAGTGAGTTCCTGGAGCAGGGCCCCGATCATATCGTGCCGCTCAAGATGCAGGACATCGCCGACGTGGTTCACGTCCACGTGACAACCGTCTCGCGAGCTGTCGATGATAAGTACATCGTGACTCCTCGCGGGATCTACCCACTGAAGCGTTTCTTTGGCGGCGGAACCAAGACCGATGATGGCGAGGACGTCGCCTGGGACATCGTTCGCATTAAGCTCAAGGAAGTGGTCGACAACGAGAACAAGTCGAACCCAATGAGCGACGACGACATCGTCGACGCCCTGAAAGCCCAAGGCTACACCCTCGCCCGGCGCACCGTGACCAAGTACCGCAAAGCCCTGAACATCCCCTCGTCACGCCAACGCAAAGTGTTTTAAATTCGCTTTGTCGAGATTTGCCGTAGTGGGTTCTTCCCGGTCACACCGCATACTCTTTAACCATTGCCCCATCGACATCGATCCCCAGACCTGGGCGAGTTGGGACTGGGATCATCCCGTCAGCTCCGATCGGGAAGGCTCCCTTGGCCAGGCCATTTCGCCAGGGGTTTTCGGATTGATCAACCTCCAGCAGCGGTGAATCGGTCGGAAAGCCACCATGTGGTTCCGGGAGCAGCGAGACCAGCTGAAGCGTGGCCGCGATGATAATGTCGCTGCCCCAGCAGTGCGGGTAACAGCGGATTCCTGAGAGAGCTGCCAGTTCGGCCACAAAGAGAGCTTCCCCGATCCCGCCGCAGAGACTCACATCGGGCTGGATAATGTCGAATGCACGCCGCTGAATGAGGTCCTGCGCACTGCCTCGAGAGTCCAGTGCCTCTCCGCCAGCCAGCGACAACGGCAACCGACGACGCAGCTCTTCATAAGCCGGGTAGCGTGGAGTTTGCTGCGGTAGTGGCTCCTCGAAGGCCTCGAATTCCAGGTCATTCAGGACATGCCCCATTCGCAATGCGGATTCCATCGTATAAGCCGCGTTCCCATCCGCCAGCAGCACCACGTCGGGGCCCACGGCTTCCCGCACAGCTGTGATGAACTTCTTTTCACGAGCTATCGGGAACCGTCCGATCCGTATCTTGAGGGCCCGGTACCCCTGTTTGACGAGGGTCGCAGCTTCCGCCGGGAACTGGTCCTCCGGCTCCTGACCCTCCACGTAGTTCATGGCCGAAGCATAGGCCCGGACCCGGTCACGCAATCGTCCACCGAACAACTCCGCGACGGGAAGGTTCAACAGCTTACCCCGCACATCGTTGATCGCCATGTCGAGTGCCCCCACAGCGAGGGCATTGCCAAAGTTCCAGCCCCACATGCTTCGCCAGATTTTGCGATACTCCAGCGGATTCTGGCCGATCAGATTCGGACCAATCTGTTCGTCGATGGCTGCCCGGGTTCCGTTGATCGGCGATGTCTCTCCCCAGCCGACCAGTCCCGAATCGGTTTCGATCCGGACGAGCAGCGCCTCGCGAGTCCGATCAAACGGGACCGACACCGAAACCCCGAATGGCTTCTTGAGCGTGTGTCGCAGCAGGAACGTCTTCACGCTGGCGATCTTGTCGCGAGGCGATCCGGTCTGGCTCAACTTTTCGTCAGCCGTCGCTCGGGTGGCCCAGCCCCCGGCGACGAGTAATGAAGCGGCCTGGAACAAAGACCGCCGACCAAGCTGGATATCAGACATCGTGTGTGACTCGACTGCG
>CANJZR010000146.1 GCA_947479075.1 Planctomycetaceae bacterium | reverse complement strand
TGGCTTCTCGGGGCGTTCGACACGCGCATGATCGACCGGCCCTTTGCCAACGAGTTCTTCCGTCCCAGTCGTACCACGGGCATCTGGGCTGTCGGCGATCCGACATCATCGACTCATTACGAGTTGATGCTTGGCCAGGGATACAACACGGACGGACTGACACCCGCCGAGATAGGAAATAATTTCGCTGTTGCGGGATCGAGTTGGTGGGATGCCATCGGAAGTTATGGTCCCGCGCGGCCCACAGATTTCGAATTCCACGAGGACCTCGCAGTTCGAGTTGGATCATCGTGGGTGAGATCTGCAGAGGGTACGCCCGGTCGACAACTCGAAGAAACAGACTTCCTGCGACTGACCGACGGCACACGCTTGACCGAGCCCAATGCTCTGGCCCCCGGGGCAACTGTCACGAGTTTTGATGTCACTCTGTTCGCCATCGACGCGGCCTTCAAGTATCGCGGCTGGAGTGCGAACGGGGAATACTTCTGGCGTTCGATCACGGACTTGAAGGCAAACCTGCCCGTGCCGAGCGCGGGGTTACAGCAGGGAGGCTACCTGGAAGGTGGTTACTTCTTTCTGCCGCAAGAATTCGAGTGGAACTCACAGTTCTCCTTTATCACGAGCAAGTTCGGAACTCGATCCAGCTACGCCACTGGCTTTTCATATTACCCACGCAAGACACAGAACCTGAAACTGTCGATCGACGCGACGATCATTGATGGAAGCCCCATAAACAGCACGGGTACCGACATTCTGTTGGGCGATCATGGGACTCTGATCCGGACCCAGTTCCAAGCCCAGTTCTGATCAATATCGATAAAATACGTTGAGCAGACTCGCTCCTCCTCCATGGATGCCTGGACTTCCGATTCGCATCCGCGGCCCTTGTCCGCGGTGATCACGGGACGGGCACACGCTTCCCTCCATCGGCCACTTCTGCCAGTCGTTCCTCTGGGATCATAATAATTTTATACGAGTCATAACGATGAGTCATTTTAGCGGAATGCAACACGACACATTCGTCACAATCAGATGAAGTGGAAACCAACAAGCCACCGAAAACGTCGACAAAATAGAACGACATGGCCGGAGACAGCTCGATGAGTAACTCACACGAGCAAAGTATTGAAGTCAGCAATCACAGCCACCGCAGGAATGCATGATGCTCTCCTATCGAATTCCGAGTTTCGTTCTCACCAGTCTGATCCTGCTGACGTGTCAGACCGTCATTGCAGAAGAATGCGATCGCGTCACAGAGGACTGTACCGGCGAAGAGTGTGCCCCGCTCGTCTCGCCTGAACAGCTGGAATGCGATTCGATTTTCGCGGAGAGTTGTAGCGACTTCTGGACAAAGCCGACCCTGACCGGAGATTGGCACGGAGTGCGTAGCCAACTGGAGGAATCCGGGATCAAATTCGCTGGGCGATCGACGCAGTTTGGATTTGGAGTAGCCGGAGGGGTCAATGGTCCGGTCGCCCCGCCGCTCGCTCCCGGAGATACATTCAAGTACACCGGTCGCGGCGAGTACGACCTGATCTTTGACCTGGAGAAGTTTGGGGGGCTGCCCCGCGGAACATTGCTGGTCCGGGCCGAACACTGGTATGGCGAATACGGCAACGTGTCACTGAACACGGGAGCATTCGCCCCCCCTGTCTTCGCAGCTGCCACTCCGCCAGCGCCCAATAACCCCGGGGTCCCGTATATCACCAACTTCGTTTTTACTCAGCCGCTTTCAAAAGAGCTGATTCTCTACGCTGGCAAAAAGGATGTGCTCGGCGCAGCTGACCAGGATGCGTTCGCGGGTGGAGACGGAACCGAGCAGTTCCTCAATCAGGCTTTCGTTGCCAACCCGGCGTTTCTGTTGGGATTGCCCTATACCTCGTTTACGGCGGGAGCAGTCATGCCCCGAGACTGGGGGGTGATGAAAGCCTTCGTCTACGACCCTCAGGACCGCACCCGGGAATTCCTGGTGCTGGACGATATGTTCTCGAAGGGCGTGATCGTGGGCGGCGAAATCAAAGTGAATACCAAGTTCTTCGGAAAGACAGGTGATCAGCATATTGGGGCGATGTGGAAGCATGTCGCGTTGACCGACCTGAGCTTTGCCGAGCCTCCACCGGGCGCTTATCCGGAGCCCACTGTTCCGGGATTTCCCACGCTCAACGATTCCTACACGATCTACTACGGCTTTGATCAGTATCTGGTCCAGTTCTCAGACGACCCGACTCGCGGTTACGGGCTGTTCGGTCGGGCCTCGATCAGTGATGGGAATCCAACGCCCGTTCGATACTTCCTCAGTGCGGGTCTCGGCGGTTACAGCCCCATCGGCAGG
The DNA here is from genome assembly GCA_947479075.1 of Planctomycetaceae bacterium. GTDB lineage: Bacteria > Planctomycetota > Planctomycetia > Planctomycetales > Planctomycetaceae > TH-plancto1. Next base: position 6,070 of record CANJZR010000146.1, on the reverse strand, counting down.
ACACGCGGCGATACGTTCGGCCTGGGCTGGTACTTTGTCGGTGCCAGCAACGAGTTCGGGCCGATCCCACAAGCGATCTTTGGCCCCCAGAATGGCACCGCGGTGGAGGCGTATTACAACTTCCAGGTCACTCCCTTCCTGAATGTCACCCCGGACATTCAGTACATACATCCGGAGGCCGGTGCGGTCGCCACTGACTCGGTCGTCTATGGAGTGCGAGTCCACATGAAACTCTAACCGAGGTTTGAATGAACCGGTTCTGGAGCGTCCAACCGCTATCGAGCTGGACGTGACGTTTTTAAACGTGCTCTTGGCTGCCGATGACGGATCACTTTTCCGAGGCAGCACTAGCGGGCGAACGGATTCCGCAGCTGATGAAGTATCCGATCGTGTAAATCACGACTGTGGAATCGAGGGCGCAAGGGATCCAGAATCCACTCACGAATGAGCTCTGAGCATTCGCGAGTACGAGCCAGACCATGAAGCTCTTTTCCAGGGCGCTATAGAGCAGGATGGGCACACGCCATTGTGGAACCAAGGCCGCCAGCATCATGGCAATCCCCATGAGGCCGACAATGATCCCCCAATGCTGAATAATGATCGTGTAGTCTTGCAGGTAAGGAAGCTTGGCCACGTTGGGCATGGCCCATGACGGCAAGAAGGCATACAGCCCGACGAGAGCTGTCCCTGCCCCGGTAAAGAGGAAAAAGGGACGAACCGTACGGGTAAAGAAGCGTTCCAGGGAACTCATGCGACACGATCCCTTTCACTCGAGAACAGGCAGTTTCACACTCCGCCTAATGCAAACCGGCGTTGGCATCCCAGCGGAATGCCAACGCCTTGCTTGCTCAATCTCACTGAATTAGCGAGGAACGCCCAGCGTTTCGATCTCCTGCAGCCGCTTCAGAGCTTCAACAGCCTTGAGCGACTGGTAGTTGATCCCAGCGGCATTCAGGCTGCTGCCCTGCTGGAACGGGAACTGGGGAATCGTAACCAGGAACTTCTTGATCTGAGCCTGCACTGGCACGAACAACCAGATGTTGTCCCCATACCAACGCATGTACATGCTCGACTCCAGGGCCATCTTCTCATAAGGGTCAGCCTTGAGGTGCGTGATCAACGGCCATCCGGTGATTTTGCGGGTGCCGGTCGCGATGTTTCCATCAATGATGGCGAAGTTCACCTTCCAGTCGTTCCAGCGCACGGCGTTCAGTTCGCCGCCCTGACCGAAGTACAGAATCTCCTCGCGCGGCCCCTTCTTGGCTTCGCCCTTGAAGTAAGGCAGGAAGTTGTATCCGTCGGCATGAATCTTGAACTTCTTGCCGTTCGCTTCGTAGCCCTCTTTGAGCTTCTCAACGATGTTCGGCTCGCCAGCAGCTGCAAGCAGCGTGGGCATCCAGTCTTCCTGGGAGAATATCTCGTTGATGATGGTGCCGGGCTTGATGACGCCCGGCCAGCGAACCAGCATCGGCACCCGCATGCCACCTTCCCAGGTGGTCCCCTTCTCACCGTGGAATGGGGTAATCCCGCCGTCTGGCCATGAAGCGGTTTCCGCACCGTTATCGGTGCCGTACACCAGAATCGTGTTCTCAGCCAAACCGAGGTCTTCGAGCTTCTTCAGCACCAGACCGACGTAGCCATCATGTTCCACCATGCCATCGGGATACAGGCCGATGCCGGTTTTTCCCTGGGACTCCTTCTTGAGGTGGGTCCAGACATGCATACGCGTGCTGTTGTACCACAGGAAGAACGGCTTATTGGCCTTGGCATTACGATCGACGAAATCCATGGCCTTGGTGTGGACTTCCTCGTCGATGGTCTCCATCCGCTTGGCGGTCAGCGGACCGGTGTCCTCGATGGTCTGGCCTCCCTTGCCGTCTGACTTACAGTGAAGTACACCGCGCGGGCCGTACTTCTTACGGAACTCGGGATCCTTGGGGTAGTAGTAGGTCTCGGGCTCTTCTTCGGCGTTCAGGTGGTACAGGTTTCCGAAGAACTCGTCGAAGCCGTGCAGAGTGGGCAGGTGCTTGTCCTGATCACCGAGGTGATTCTTTCCAAATTGCCCGGTTGCGTACCCCTGCTGCTTGAGCAGGTCAGCTGTGGTGGGAGTCCAGTCGGGAATCCCGTGCGGGCTGCCGGGCATGCCGATGGTCAGCAGGCCGGTGCGGAAGGGATGCTGACCGAGAATGAACGACGCACGACCAGCGGTGCAGCTCTGCTGGGAATAGGAGTCGGTAAAGAGAGCCCCTTCCTTGGCGATCCGATCGATGTTCGGAGTGTGGTACCCCATGATGCCATGGTTGTAGGCACTGATGTTGTGCACACCGATGTCATCCCCCCACAGGACGATGATGTTCGGCTTCTGTCCGGTTGCCTGAGCATGTGCAGACACAGCCAGATTGTGGGCTGCGACCAGTGAACTCGCATCTGCCAGTTCCGTCGATTCGGCCACCGCACACTGACCGACCAGGTTGGAGTGACAGCACGAAACCTCAGGCTGCACCGCATTTTCGATCGGCAACGGGAGATTTTGAACCGTGGTCAGAGCGGCGTCGGCTCTCTCAGAGATTCTGAACGCATCACTCGAGACGAGATAGCCGATCACGCCCCCCAGAGCCAGCACGGCCAGCGTTTGAAGTGACTTGGGAACTTTCATGGAGCTTCCTTCAAAATGGATCCGACAGAGAGTGACTGCGCGCTGCGAGCCACCGAATTGGACATTGACATCAGAAGAGCAGGAACTTCACGCAACGAAATCCGACAGATGACATTCCGGGAGCGAGGTGATGTCCGGTTTGGTTTTCTGAGCGGATGTTGGAGTTGGGAAAGTTTCTCGCAGAATCGAGCAAACCACATTGAGCGAGGCGAATGCATGGAGCAGAATGCTCGTTCGACTTGACCGATTGGCCAGAGTTGTCCGTCACCAAGTGATGCTCTTAGACAGAAACAACTCCAGACAATATACGCTCTTCTTTTACCATCTCATCTCGCCGTCGTCGAGTAATCAACCGTGTTTTAGACTCAAACAACTGCGTCAAAATGACGCGCCCAATGGTCGATCCTGGTATAGATCAAGAGCGGGTTGTGGGCCCTGGTCGATGCTTCTGACCGCTGGGTATTTGAGGACACACCCTATTTCCGACGCTCCGCCTATTCCCCTCGATCACCGCTCCTCCCTCAGTTCAGTGTTTGGCGACGGCCCCACGGGACTCCATACACCGTCGACGTTCTATTGCGCCATAAACAGAAGATTCCCAGCAGGTCATCACCTGCCCACCCGCTCATCTTCCAGGAAGAAGAACCAGGGTGTCTGGCTTGCTCAATGAGATGTCGCGTGCCCGGACCAGCACTTGTAGATCTCACCTCTGCACACTAAGAAGGCGTCGATCACAGCTGGATCCCATTGTGTGCCCGTACCAGCTTTCAGTACTTGTTCGACCTCAGATGACACCATCCCTTTCCGGTAGGGGCGATCACTTCGCATGGCATCAAATGAGTCGGCAACGGACAGGATTCTCGCCATCAATGGGATGCGGCATCCACTCAACTTGTGTGGATAACCTTTCCCGTCATATCGCTCGTGGTGATGCAGGACACCATCCAGCAGATGCTGCATGGAGGGCAGCTCTTCGAGGATTCGATACCCAATTTCCGGATGCCGTGACATGTGCGCGAATTCCGCGTCGCTCAGAGCCCCCGTTTTCCGCAGTATGGAATCGTCGATCCCGATCTTGCCAATGTCATGCAGCAACCCGGATTTGTAGACAGCTGTGACATCATCCGCTTTCAGGTTCATCTGACGAGCCAGAATGCGAGCCACCCTCGCGACTCGCTCACTATGCCCGCGGGTGTAGGAGTCTCGAGCATCAATCGTGGACACTAACGACCGGATGAAGGCCATCTCCATCTCGTCACGTTGGTGAACGGACTCCAGGTGATCGAGGTGCATGGCGAGATTGTATGAGACGGTCTTCAGGAGGCTGACATCCTCGGATCCCAGATCGCGGTTCGTCCTCGGGTTGGCGATCAGAATCCAGCTGCGGCACTGGTCATCTTCCAGCAAGGGAACCGCCACAATCGCCTTGAGTCCCGAGAATCTTCTGGCCATCGGAGACTTGTCGAATCGATTCTTGACGATGGCCCGCGACCGTCCATTCTTGAGGATTCCCTGCACCAGTGAATTGATGTCTTCCGTGCTGATCCGCCATGACTCGGAAGAGATGGTTCCCGACCTCACCGGATGCTTCAGACAATAGGCCCAGTGTTCGACCTCGCAGATCTCCATGACCCGGTTCATGATTTGACGTGCGACGGCAAACGGGTCTGCCCCCGGCGTTGTGTATTGCGGTAAGTCATTGATAAGAGAGATGCTTTCATAGACCACGCTCAGTTCTTGAGTGACTGACGTACCGGTCTGATCACTCATGGCCAGCTTGAACTCTTGTTCGAGGATCGTGGCCGCGGACTTCAAAAGGCGTTCTGCATGTTCGGGTCGAATCCCGGAGTGCTGATAGAGCCATTTCAGAGACAGACGATTGGACGACCTGCCGAAAATCGATGCATCGCACAGGTGATCGGCGACAGTGACCGGCTGTTCATAGAACATACCTGTCGCATAGATCGCATAACGGGGAAGACTGATCCCATATCGCCACGCGCCGAGTCGATTGTCGTACTCCAGTGCAATCTGATGCTCTTGCAGCAGTGCAATAAAGCTCCGAGTCACCTTTCGAACTGGGACACCATCGGGGACACAGTGAACTTGCCCGGTCAGGATATCAATGGGGTACAAGGACAGCCCGCAGAGTTCCTCACAACGCATGATCAATTGAGCGCGTGTCACGGCGTTCGATGAGCAACAGCTGTCGCGTAAGAAATCAACGTTGATGCATGCCACCACATCATTGTCATTCGAACCAGTCGATTCGCTGAATGGCAGGATAATGGCGAGGGGACACGTCTGATCACGATGAATTTGGATCGTGTTCTGTATCTCTGGGGGATCCCAGACAGCGGGGGACTCGCAGCGAGTATTCGCAACATGGAGTTGAGTCGGAAGCAGGGGCATTTGAATCTCCTCCTATGTGACTGGCCGAACGGCACGATGTCACTTCACAAGGCATCGCTGGCTGGGATTCGCCAGAGTCGAGAATCGACTGCGATTGGGTTTCCAATGCCTTTCATGACGGATCAGCGGACTGAGCTGAAATGATCGCTGGCCAACGTTCCGTTCAAGCGTCCATGAAATCCGGCAACTTTCACTGCCTTCCGATGGCACGACGACCAGTGCGTCCCATCTGTGACGCGGCCAGAACAAACAGCTGCACGAAGTTCAGCCGAGAGCGATGCATGCTCAGTGTTTGTCGATGATTTCCAATTCTGGCCTTCTGTGATGTCTTCGCGTTCAAACATGTCCGTCAAAGGATCACCGCGGCATGTGAGAGATCGATACTGCACGGTGCCTTTGACGACATGCGATAAAGCGAGAACAGTTTCCTGTGAGACTCAGTCCTGAAAGATTGTTCCGACGATGGTGATGGTGGCCTCCTCCTGTTCGGCCATGATCTTGTCCGAGGGGCCCATCAAGGTCAGGGTGAGCCCCACCGCGGCGACTCCCGGTCGGGTGGATTGCATGGACACACACGCCTGGTTGTCACCTGTTTCGTATTGTGTCGCGTCAGTGCTTCTCACAGATGCCCAGGCATCCTGCCTGGGCTCATTGACCACATCCAGAGACAGCCCGACGTTCTGGTGGTGATCTGGCAGACCCTCTGTCGAGAACTGGACGGTCACTCCTTGATGGCCATTTGTAGACACTCTGATGTTCTCTTGATGCGTCTCCTTTGTGGTGGTGGCCAGGGGCCGGGCATCGCTCAAATCCCTGGGCAACACCAAGAACTGTGGTCTGGACGGAACCGACACACGGAAGGTCTGACGGGCGGAATCTGCCGTGGAACTGCAGGCCTCAACCAGGCAGAGGATTCCAGTGACGAACACAACTGAACATCTCATGGTGACACTGCCTCCAGTTCAATGGATCAGCCACTAACCACGATCGATGAGTTCTGCG
>CANJZR010000145.1 GCA_947479075.1 Planctomycetaceae bacterium | reverse complement strand
TTGCGGAACTGCATCGAGTAGCTGGCCTCGAACCAATCCTGGATATCAGGAACGCAGGCCTCGTCGTAGGTCGGGGAGACGTGGTGCAGGCGGCCGTCGACGACCTTTTTGATTTCGCCGTCATCGACGATCACTTCGCCGCGAGCGAGCACATAACGCGGCAGTTCGAACATCTTCTGCAGGTCGGGCTGTGGTTGGTAGATCGTGATGTCACCATCGGCCCCGACGCCGAGGTGCCCCTTGTGCTTGAGTCCCAGCATGCGGGCGGGGGCAGCCCGGGTGATAATCGTGATTTCGTTGAGGGTGTACTCGCGGGTCAGGTCCTTGAGGGTACACGACTCCAGCACCTTGGCCGGGACGCGGGCGAGAACTTCATCCCGTCGAGTCTTGTCCATCAGCAGCGCGATGATCTCCGGATAGGCCAGGAAAGACCCGCCGTTCGGGTGGTCGGTGCTCATCGCGATGCGCCACGGATCGGTCGCGAGCAGATACCACTCCAGTCCGATGGCCCACTGCAGGGCATGCACGAATGACTTGTCGCGGTACTCGACCGGGACAATGCCGCAACCGGCTTCCATTTCGGTATCCGCGCTGAACCACTTGCGACCGAAAATCTTGTGCAGGTAATACCCCAGCGGTCCGTCACCCGTCATCGAGGTCGTCGGTCCGAACATCACCTGCCCCACGTCGAGGGTCAGGTTTTCATGCGTGTTGAAGTACTCGACCAGTTCCGGCACTTTGGAGCAGAACGTCTCCTGGGCATCGGGATGACCGCCGTAGCTGTGGAATTGGATGTGGGTCAGGTGCCCACGATGCCCTTCCAGGGATTTCATCGTGTCGAGCGTCGTCGTCCAGTTCCCGGGCATTCCCAGATTGTTGCAGTGGATATGGACCGGATGTGGCAGATGCAGTTCGTTGGCGGCTTTCGCCACCTCGCGAATGATCTGGCGGGCGGTCACGTTGAACCGCTGCACAACATCATCCAGCCCCGAGACGTTGTGCCCGCCCGACTTCCAGACCTCGACCCCGCCGGGGTTCACCAGCTTGCACGCAAAGCCCTTTGACGCATTGAGCAACCACGCGATATACGCCTTCAGTCGTTGCGGCTCATTCGCCGCGACCTGCTTCATGATGTAGTGGTTATTCCCCATCAGGACATAAAAGCCCTTGTCGATGATGGGGGTATCTTCGAACTCCTCATGCACGTGTCGGGCCGAGATCGGCGGCACAGCTGCGTCGAAGGCCGTGGTGTAGCCGAGGCCCGCGTACAGATAGCCAGTGGCGAAAGTACTCGGCACGCTGCCGATCGTGCCCGACCGCTGAAGAAGCGTGCGGTGGATTTTGGGGGCGTTGCGTTTTTCTTCCGGCCGCATTTTACGAGCGGCGTTGACCTTTGGCCCGGCGATGTGGCAGTGCATATCGACACCGCCCGGCATTATGACCATCCCCGTGGCATCAATATTCAGGTCCCCCCGTTCAGCGGGGTCCAGCGGGGCTGCGACGATCTTTCCGTCCTGCACCCACAGGTCGCGAATCTCTCCATCCACCCCATTGGCCGGGTCATACAACCGACCGCCACTGATCTTGAGAAGCCCCATGCTCGTCGTTGTCCGGGAATCGCAATCGCCGGGATGCCATCCCGGCCGGGAGTTACCTCCAGTTGCCGTTTCCCCATCATAGGGGGAGTCCGGAAATCAAAGCCACCGCAACACGAACCAGTTCTCACCGCAAACAAGTATTCAATCCCGGGACTCTCTGATAGAGTGATTCGATCGTCTTATGAATTAGAGTCCAGTCGTGCCCAGACGATGGAGTTAGCACACCATGTCTCGCTGGTCATGCCCCGGTTGCGATGCTCCCCTGCAGTTAGCTCACGAGAGAATGCGGGTCACATGGACGTGCTTGCCTTGCCAGCTGACTTGGGTCACACGAGAAAGCTACTCGAGTAGCAGCCAGGTGGAACAAACGTACCCGAGCCAGTTGCTCACCCGACTCGAGCATTCTCGGCCGTCAGCGAGGGAGTTGACCTGCCCTCAATGTCGACAACAGACATTCCGAACGATTTCCGTGGGCCCCATGGAAATCGAGATCTGCTCCCAGTGTCGAGGACTTGTACTCGATCCCGGTGAGACGGTCTTCGCCATCAGCAACGAACTCGACCCCTTTTGGGAAGTCCTCGGCAAACACTCTTGGAATAATTTGAAAGTGAGACTCATCCTGGGGATTGTCCTCGGCATGGCCATGCTCCAGATGTATGTACTTATGTATTTGTTCAACTAATGATCTGAGTCAAAATTCGGCTCGAATCCCCAGACTTGGCCGCGAATTTCGCCCGCTCAAAACTGCTCTTGCCGCAAATCGGCCCTTCGTGCGACACTCCGCGCCTCCTCTGACTCCCATTCTCCCCATCCCCCACCCTCCCACTCCACCCCTGATGATCAGTCATCGACTCATCTCCGGCGTGCTATGCGCCTCGCTTCTGGCGGGCTGCGCGGGGACATCGTCGGTACGGACGGCGAAAGTCACACCGATTCCCGCAGCCAATCCGCTGTATGTGGCGACGAATAACGAGGATTACCTCTGGGAGCGGATGGTCGAGACGCTGGAAGATTTTCAGTTTCCGATCGCCAAGGAAGATCGCCAGCAACGCGAGATTTCCACCGAGTACAAAGTCGGCGCCAGTATCTTCGAGCCGTGGCACGCCGACGCCGTGGGCTTTGCCAATCGTCTCGAAGGGACACTGCAATCGGTCCGACGACGCGTAGTCGTCACCATGATGCCCGGAGAACAACAGGCAGGCTACGTCGTTAACGTCGTCGCCTACAAGGAATTCGAGGACCTGCCCGGTGTCGCTGCCAACTCTGCGGGGGGAGCGACGTTCCTGGAAAGCGCCCCGATGGACCGCGATATGAATCAGCTCGTGGGCCAGTCTGCCCCGTCCGGCTGGCTGTCCGCCGGTCGCGACTACGCGCTGGAGCAGTCCATCGTCGGCCAGCTGAACTACCTGCTCTCGCGGAAGTAGTCGCGCTCGACACCTTGCGAAGCGCCAGCGTGATGGTCAATCACCATCACTGAGCTTCACCGGACCGAATCCGAACTCGTTCCAGGTCTTCGGAATCGGAGCGATGATCGGCAGTGGTTCATACCGGATCGGGTGCTGAATGATCAGCCGGGCGGCATGAAGAGCGATCGGAGTTTCGCGTTGTACCGCGCGATTCGTACCCGGAAAATTCACGGTGGAGCCGTACTGGTCGTCGCCCACGATTGGCCAGCCACGGCTACCAAACTGGATGCGGATCTGGTGCATTCTTCCGGTCCCCAGATCGATCTCCACGAGAGCCCGCCCCTTGAACCGCTTCAGGACCTTGTAGTGGAGAACCGCCTGCTTGGCGTCGGCCCGGTCCGGGCTGCAGACGATGACTTTCGGCTCATTCGGAATCCGGTAGAGCCAGTCGGTCAACGTCCCCGCATCTTCCGTCGGGGGACGTTCCAGGACTGCCAGGTAGGTCTTCTTGACGATCCGCTCGGCAAACTGTTCTGCCAGCCGAGCGGCACACTTGGAGTTCCTGGAGAACACCACCACACCTGAAACCGGTCGGTCGATGCGATGGGGCACGCCGAGATAGACATCACCGGGCTTGTTGTACTTGTCTTTCAGATATTCTTTCACAAGACCGACCAGACTCGGCGTCCCGATGGGCGCTCCCTGCGAGATCAGCCCTGGCGGCTTATTCACCGCAATGACCGGACCATCTTCGAGGATCACTTCGAGGTCTCGAAACGTCAAAGGATCACGAAACGACATCGGCAGTCACAGACACAGAGTTCGGGCGGTCACGAGTCCGCAGATTACGGCTCGGCGGGATCGCTTTCAATGGCGGGCTGGGCAGGGACATCGCCCCGGGCCACGTCAAAGCCCAGCCTTTCCAACCCGACACGATCACTCAGTCACTGGTCTCCGAGGGGGTCTGCCGGTCCTGGGCGAATGCTGAGAAGTGGATTCGTACAGAGTCGCCGGGGGCACAAAGCAGAGGCGGGAACTCGAAAGACACAGCCCTCCCCGGAAGTCAAATTCACCGATCTCCGAACTCCCCCAGACATCACCGGGCACCGATCTCTCCACGAAACAGGGCGGGAAGCCCCTGCGAGTGTTGCTGTTTATTGCGAAAGAACCCTACACTCCTCCACCAGACGCTTGCTGAAACTCGGGTGGATCACTCGTGTTGCGTCCGGGCGCGGGATCACGACATCATCTGAACATTCTCCTCAGGGATCGCATGGGCGTTCTCCGCTTTCGTATCGAGCCGCCCAGCCTGATTCCATCTGGCCAAGCTCCCAGTGCGTATATCACGGGTGCAGATGGGCGCGTCCACACCACTCGATGCGAGATCCAGGATAGTGTCCTCAGCCTGCATCGTCTGAGTTCCGAAAGCTCAACCGCTCACGTCACGGTCTCGATCCCCGAGCGGGGACAGCTGGTCCTTTCCACGACATCACTCCCAGAGAGAGACGCCCCTTACCACCTCGGCGTGGAATTGCTGAGGGGTTGCCTCGGTGAAGTCCGCGAGCAGGCGTGCGGCTGGGAACTCGCCCGGATGAACATTCCCGAGCGGTTCCGCTCGATCCAGCGACAGGCGTTCCACTGCCTCGCAACGGCCTGTGGAACCCAGACCGAACCGGATCACAGTAATCCGCAGGTGCTTTCGGGATTGAAGCTGGCGCTGAATGCTGCCGATGTCCTCATCGAGAGCTACGTGATGCAGCGGACAGCTGGATCGCGTACGCATCAAACATCTGCCCCGACGCTCGTGGGCTGCACACTCGACGCGACCGCCCTCCAGGCTCGCAGCGAGTTCACGGGATCGTTCAACGCCGCCCGCATCCCGATCGAGTGGCGCTGGATCGAGCCTGTGGAAGGGGAATACCAGTGGGAACTGCTCGACCATCTGATCGAGCGCTGCATTGACCCTCGAATGGCGATTATCGGCGGTCCGCTGCTCGATTTCACTTCGGGTGGTCTGCCGAAGTGGCTCGTGCCGTGGGCGGGTGACATCGTCAACCTTCCCAGCTTCGTCTGCGATTTTGTCGAAACGGCGATCAATCGCTATACCGGACGGATTCGCATGTGGGAGGTCGCCGCCTACGGAAATCTCGGCGGGGCGTTGTCGTTGTCTGAGGAGCACCGGCTCACCGTCATGGCCCGTGCGATGGAGACCGCCTACCGCACCGATAGCGATGCCCAGTTCTTTGTCCGGGTCGGCCAGCCGTGGGGCGAGTATCTGGCCCAGGGGAACCACCGCCTGTCGCCGTTCCAGCTGGTTGACGCCCTGTTGCGGTCGCATCTGGGGCTGACGGGAGTGACTCTCGAAATCGCGATGGGCTATGGCCCCCCCGGCTCGTTGACCCGCACGCGCATGGCCGTGTCGCGTCTGATTGATCAGTGGAGCCAGCTGGGGATCCAGCTGCATGTCGTGCTCGCGTGCCCATCGGCCATTGGCCCTGATCCGGCGGCGTATGGCGGATGCCAGGTCCTGAACGGCACGTGGAGATTGAACTGGAGCGAAGAGGCCCAGGTCGCGTGGCTGGAGGAGTTCCTCCCCATGATTGCAGCCAAGCCAGCTGTCACCGGAGTGTTTCTGAATTCCTTCGGAGACTCGCTGGCACACCGGTACCCCCACTCGGGGATGTTGCGTCCCGATGGCACCGCCAAGCCCTCATTGCAGTTCATCGAACAGCACCGCAACTCCAATCTGTGACACAGACAACTGACGCCCCCGCCTGACACATCCCGGGAGTTCACAAAAATCTCCCCGCGGTTTGATCTGCGAATGGGTTCTTCACGTTATGCTACGCAAGAGAGACCTGTTGTTCGGATGAATGACGGGCCAAATCTGTGAGAATTGGCCGGTCACTGATGACGAAGACCCGCTGTGCGGGCACACCGGTTTCGGCTGACAGCGTTCTGGCAGAGAGTTCCAACCCTAAGAGGTCGATATGTCCAATGCCCCGTCCCCCGACAAGCCCACTCGTGGCGTGATCCTGGTGTCCTACCCCAAGGTCGTCTTCCTGTATCCTTCGCTGATCATTGCCATAATCGCCGGGCTCTACATGCAAGTGGCCGGAAACAAGGCCATGGACGCGACCAGACATACCCCAGCCGCAGTCACAGCTCCTGCTGATGGAGTTGCCGCCCAACCCGCCGTGAATGACACCAAATCGATCGCGGTCGGTCCTACGATGGCCGCGGGGGCGTTTCTGCTGACGCTGGCTCTGAATCTCGTGATCACGTCGTTCGACTTTCCCCGAACCACCAGCGTGACGCTGGCAGCTCTGGCAGCGGCATTGTTCCTGGGGACCATGTTACTGATCACTTACAAGCCCGATCTGGTTCCGTTTGCAACCAATCTGGTCAAGAAACTCCATCCACAGGCGAACGCCACGTTCTACTACTGCTACGTCATTGCGATGGGGCTGATCTATACCGGGGTCTTCGTGAATTCGAAGTTCGATTACTGGGAAGTGCGGCAGAACGAAATGCTGCACCACCACGGCTTCCTGAGCGACCTCGAACGCTTCCCGACCAGCTCGCTCAAGATCGACAAAGAGATCAAGGATATCTTCGAGTACATGCTGCTCAAGTCGGGACGCATGATCCTGAATCCTGGCCCTCAGCAGCGGCCGATCATCCTCGAAAACGTCTTCTTCATCGATCAGAAGGAGACTCAGATCACCAAGCTCCTGAGCTCGATGCAGGTGCAGATCGCCCCTCCGTCCGAACAGGTATGAGAATAGCTGTCAGCTTTCAGCCGTCAGCAATTAGCCTGCTGACGCTGAAAGCCGCTGGTCAGCACTGGTCCCTTGTCACCTGCCATTTCCCCGAGGCCCTAGCCCCTCTGCCTTCTGCCATGCTTTCCCCCGCTGAACTCGGTTATTTCATGCCCGCAGAGTGGGAGCCGCACGAGGCCATCTGGCTGTCGTGGCCTCAGCGCCGTGACACCTGGCCAGACGCCTTCGAGGACGTACCGCCGGTTTTCGTGCAGATCGCCAGACTCATCGCCGAGTCTGAACTGGTGCGGATCAACGTCGACAACCCCGTGATGGCCAAGGGGGTCAAGTACCAGCTGGAGGCCGCCGGCACGAACATGGAGGCGGTGCGGTTCCACTACAACCCGACGAACGATGCCTGGGTCCGCGACCATGGGCCGATCTATGTCGTCCGCGATCGGGATGGCATTCGTGAGCGGGCGATCCTCGACTGGGACTACAACGCGTGGGGCGTGAAGTACGAGGATTACCAGCGTGACAACCTGATCCCGTCCCGCATCGCGGACGAGTTCCAGGAGACCCGCTTTCAGCCCGGCATGATCCTCGAGGGGGGCTCGATCGATGTCAACGGACGCGGGACGATCCTCACGACCGAGGCATGCCTGCTGAACCCGAACCGCAACCCCTCGCTGACGAAGCAACAGATTGAAGAGCGCCTTCAGCAGAATCTCAACGTCTCGCACTTCATCTGGCTCGGTGACGGTATTGAGGGAGACGACACCGACGGACACGTCGATGACATGACACGATTCGTCTCGGAGGACACCATCGTCACCATCGTCGAATCGAACCCGGGCGACATCAATTACCGGGCACTACGAGAGAACCGCGAACGACTGCAGGGCGTGACCGATCAGGACGGCAAACCGCTCCGAGTCATTGACCTCCCGATGCCCGATCCCCTCGTCGTGGAGGGCATCCGCCTGCCGGCCAGCTACGCGAATTTCCTGATCTGCAACACGATCGTGCTGGTCCCGACCTACCGTTCTCCGAAGCAGGACGGTGAAGCGATCGAGATCCTCCAATCGCTCTTCCCCACCCGCCGCGTCGTGGGCCTCGACTGCACCGCCCTCGTCTGGGGACTCGGTTCGATCCACTGCGTGACGCAGCAGCAGCCGAAGGTGGGCCGGATCGAGTAGGAGGCGATTCCGGCACTTTCACGGCCTGCCGGGCAGACAGGGATCCCTGACTGAGCGAAGCGCGTATCTGCGGCACAGCCAAGTCCTTCTCGTCGAAAAACGCGATTCTCTTGCGATTCATTTGGTACTTCTCACCGCGTTTCCGCGTTTCCAAATTGAGAAGACACCCTCTGACATCCTCAGCAATTGTCGTCAGGGGCACGTGAATCAAACTTCTGCGTCTCGCTCAGCTGATGGAAACCGATTGTGAATCACAAAGAGCCACATCGCGTAACAACATTCGCTGTTCTCCGCTGGTTAATCCTGGGGGTGTTTGTCACAAGCCTTCTGATCACCGGTTGCATCTGGAGAAACCTGAACCAGCCGCTGGAAAGCAGACTCCAGACCATGAGAGCGAGTGGCCTTCCCACATCGGCCTCCGAGCTCAACACCTACTACGA
>CANJZR010000144.1 GCA_947479075.1 Planctomycetaceae bacterium | reverse complement strand
AGCAGCCATCCGCTCAGTAGTAGACCGCCACAGATCGCGGAGAATAAGAGTTCCGTGTTCTCGCCTAGCGGTCCACCATGCTCGTGAGCATGGTCGTGTTTTTCGTCGCCATGTTGGTGTCCCGCTTCTGATAGTGCGGTCGGGGGACTAGCGACCTTTGTGTCGATGAGGCGAACTTCGATCCCTCGCAACGCCGTACGTAACTGGACTTCGTCAGTGGCCTGGCGATCGAACTCTATCCGGATCTCGCCAGTAGGGGAGACTGCGGCTTCCAGCACCCCTGTCAGCTGGCCGATTCGCAACTCAATCGTGCGAGCCTGTCTCGCATGCATCGATTCGGACTTAAGCAGTAAGTGCCCATACCGCTGTTCAAGTTCTGCACCCGCACGCCGAGCCAGGTCTCGCACCTCGCCGATCGATAGTCGGTTTGGATCAAAATGGACACATATCTCTCCGGATACATTTGAATCCGAGTCCACCATGTGTGCATCTGTAATCCCCTCTTTTGCCCGCAGCAAGTCGCTGAGTCTTGTGACGCAGGCATCATGCGCTCCCGGTATCGCAGGCAACAAGAGAGTCAACTCAATTCGCATCTTCTCGGTCATGTGGCTTGCTCTCAAACGGTCAAAACGACGTGATCACTCATTGGCTGCAAAGCACTGCTCGTTATCCAATCGAACGAAGTGCCGGAACGATCTCTGCTCGTGAGGCCCGCCATGCGGGGGCGAGTCCCGCGATCACGCCCACCATCACCGTGACCATGGCACCAGTCATCAAGACTTCTAGTGACGGCGTGAATGCGATCGTCACCGCTTCCGCCCCGATTGACATCCCGCTGAACGTCAACGTCGCGGCGGCGGCGAATATGCCGATGAAGCCTCCCAGCACGCTGAGCAGCAGGCACTCCGCCAAGACTAATCGAAAGATTCGTCCTGTGGAGACACCGAGCGTTTGCAGGACCGCGTGTTGCTGGACGCGGTCCTCGACAGTCATGATTGTCGTTGTCGAAAGCAGGACCGTCATCAAACCCAAACAGGCATAGCCCAAGTACTTCGACAAGTCGATCAAATCGATCAGATCCGCCAAACTGGAGGCTTGGAACACTCCCTTCGTACGCGTGTCGGTCCGGACGGTTCCGCCCTTGAGGCGTTCATCAATCTCGCTTGCGACCGTCGCGGGATCAGCTCCGGGAGCAAGGAACACTTCGTGTTGTGTGACAGTCCCCACCAAGTCCAGACCGCGTGTGCGCTGTAAGAACCCCAGATGGCAATAGACGTAGTCCTCTTCGGACGGATTGCGACTGGTGAAGATCCCAGCCACTGTGACATTGACCGCGCCCACCGTGAACTTGTCACCCGTCTTGAGCTTCCGCCGTGTGGCGAGCCGGTGACCGACGATCCCAGCGTCTTGATGGGATTCAAACTCCGACCAGTTCCCAGATCGCAGGGTGAAGTCCCGGGCCTGCCGGACCTGCTCGGCGGGAATGCCATAAAACACGATCACATCCAAGCTGGCACGGCAGTTGTTCGTGAAGACCTGAATCGGCACGACGTTGCGAACACCGGGAATCTCCCGAATCTTGAGTTCATAGTCCTGCGGCAAGTGACTCGTTGCGGGACAGAATTTATTGGCCTGGAACACGACCAGGACCGAGTCATCCTGCTCGGTCAGTTGCTTCAGCCCCACTTGGACCGAGAGGACAAACGAGAACACAAACAACGCCACAGCTGATCCACTTACGGTCAATAGTGTCCGCGTGCGATGTCGCCACAATGTCTTGAGCAGGTAGGGCAGGAATCGAAACATTACCGGACCTCCAAGGCCGCTGGAACTGGCACATGGTCTGCAACTTCGACTAAACGTCCCTGTTCCAGCCGCAGCCGCCGACCGGCGATCGCAGCTGCGTCGGGATCGTGGGTCACCATCAGAAACGTCGTACCGAGTTCTCGATTGAGACGTTGCAGGAGATCGAGAATCTGGCTCGATGTGGTCTCATCGAGGTCGCCAGTCGGTTCGTCGGCCACGACGACCGTGGGATCGGCCACGATCGCTCGGGCAATGCCCACACGCTGTTCCTGCCCCCCCGAGAGTTGTCGAGGATAGTGGTTGGCCCGATCAAGCAGGTCCACGGCTCCCAACGCAATCTCAACACGCTTGCGTCGCTCTGCTCGGTTCAATGGAAGGAGCAACAAGGGGAGTTCGATGTTCTCATACGCCGTCAGCACCGGAACGAGGTTGTGCGTCTGAAAGACGTAACCGATGTTGGCCGCTCGCCAGTTGGCCAGCTTGCTGCGGGACAAACGGGTGATGTCCGTTCCGTTGACCACGATTGTCCCGGAAGTGGGCCGATCGATGCTGGCAATCAGATTCAGCAGCGTCGACTTCCCCGTCCCGCTGGCCCCCATGAGCGATACGAACTCACCACGCTCGATCTCCAGATTGGCATCCCGGAGCGGAGTGATCGTCTCCGAGCCTTTCATGAACTGCTTGGTCACGTCGCGAACTTCGATGACTGGCATGTTATTTCTCCGGATGTTGGCCATGAGGGGCAGGTGTCGCGGGAGTGGACTTGCCATCAGACACGCCTGTTCCCAACTGGGTATCCTCGCCCTGAACCTCTATGCGGTCTCCGTCACTCAAGTTCTCGCGACCTCCCGAGATGATGCGGCTGGCGGCGGTCAGACCTCCTGTCACTTCGAGCAGCGTGGCTGTCTGCAAGGCCCCCAGCTGGATGCTCTGCCGGCGTGCCGCTCGGTGGACCAAGTCGGCCACCCATACGGAATTGCCATCTGAGCCGATGTCTACCACCGAACGCGGAAGAAACAAACGGTATTCTTCCGTGGGATCTTGACTCTTTTCCCCCGACTCTCGACTCGGCTGCTCCGCAGCCAGAAATGTCACATCCACCAGCATTTCGGGCTTAAGTACTGACGGCGGCGCATCGAGCGAAACCTTCACCGCTAGCGTGTTTTTCTGTACGTTCGCAAAACTGGTCAGGAACAGAACTCGCCCCGAGATCGCCTCGGGGAAGGCTGGGCTCTTGACCTGCACAGGCTGATCTCGACCGACTCGCGGTAAGTCCTCAAACCGCACATCGACCCGCACCTGCATCTGATCTGGCTGGTACATCGTGACTACGGTGTTGCTATCCCGCGCTTCCATCTGGGAGGGGCCGGTCATCAGCTGAGATCCGGGATTCGCAATCAGGTTCAGCACACGGCCGCTGACGGGTGCGCGGATCGTCATACGCTCCAGACGCAGCTGGGCTTCCTCGACTCGTGTCTGGGCCTCACGGTGCTGGGCTTCAAAGGAGGACAGATGCGCGATCGCCGCTGAAACTGCACGGGTTTCATCGGTTTTGAGTTCCAGGCGTTTGGCGGCAGCAGCTCGCTTGCGGACAAGGGCCTCTCGTTGCAGTTCGAGCGCCGGTCGCCGCTTGGTCAACTCGTCGACTTCGGATTGGGCAGCGTCGAATTCACTCTGAGCGCGGACCACGAGGATGGCCTGAATCGATTGCTTGTTTTCCGACTTTGCTTTCCAGTCGGCATCGGCCAGACGAAACCTCGCTTCCGCTCGTTTGAGAAGGTTCGGCAGGTTTGTCAGCTCCGTTTCGAGTGTCGTCAGGTCGACTTCCGCTTCCGCCAAAGGGAATTCCAAGTGTGTGGGGAATTCCAAGTTGGTACGAGCAGCGGTCAACGTGGCCTGAGCCTCTTCCGTCTCTGCTTTTCGCATCCCTTCCGTGGCGATCGCCTGTTGCAGGGCGAGTTCCGCATCGCGGGCAACCAACCGCGCGATCGGCTCTCCCTGCTTGACGAATTGGTCCTCGACGACCAGCAGTTGATCGACCACACCGGTCGCGAGCGCTGCCACACGAATAGGCGTGGGCCGTGGCTCGATCCAGCCCGCCGCCTTGAACAGCGGAGTTCCAGCTGTCTGCACTTCAGACAAACTCACGTGGACTGGCACGACCGTGACCAACTTACGAGGCAACCAGAGATCCCGCGCTGACCAGATGGTCAAAGCGAGAAATCCGGTCACCAAGGCCCCCGGCAAGATGTACCGCGAGACAATGTGCCGTCGCGGCGCGAGTGAGCTTTCCCCCCTCGCGTCGCGACGTACAGCCAGATCCTTCAGATTCACAGGAGCAGACATGGTGCCAGCCTCGATTAGTTCTGGGGAGAGGACTCGGTGGTCGTAGCAGGCGGACTGGTGGTGACCGGCTCCGCTTCCGACTTCACCTTCTCTTCGCCTTCATGGCCGTGGCTGTGATCATGATCGTGGTCATGCTCACGGGCGCCAGCTGTCGATGCTCCTGCCGGGCGCACAAAGACCTTCGACGCCAGAATCGTCAAGTTGCCACTGTCGTCGCGCTGGGCCTGACCCTGGACCACCAACGTGTCGAGTTCTTTGACTCCCAGCAGTTCACGGGCATCCGTTGCGACTGGCTTGCCATCGTCTCCGACCAACTTGATCAGGGTCTTACCCTTCACCAACTTGTCCGTCTCGCAGCAGTAATCCCAAGGCGTGGGACAGTTGTCGCCAGCAATGTCGCTGCACGCTTTCGCCGAGAGGTCGACCAGCGAGAACGCTGCTCGACCCTCGACCCACGGATTCACGTCGCCGCCGATGCGCCCCACGAGGACCACGTCATCCCCTTGCTTGGACTCTTCGCGAACCTGCAGGATACTCCTCGCAGCTGCTGGTTCCGTGGCCAGGAGATACTGACTTCCCGCCTTCGAAGCGACGGGAGTTGCCGTACTCGGTGCCGGTGCTTGTCCGCACCCCACCCACGTCATGATCGCCAAGCCCACCACACTTCGAAACCCATTGGTCTTCAACATCTCAGACTCCTTCATGACAGATCACCGGACTTACCCACGAGGGCGAAGCACTACACCGCTTTGAGGCCGTCCACAACGGACAGCCGGAAGATCTTCATCGCTGGAGGCAACGCACCTCCCGCTCCCAAACACAACGCAATTCCATTCCCGATCAACAGCGTCAGGCTGTCGATTTGGAGTTCAAAGGCCCCCATCGTAAACCGCACAGCGGCCCCGTTGGCCAGGCCATAGGCGATGACCGAAGCGATCAGCGCACCGGTCATCGCCAGGATGGTTCCCTCTTGCACCACACTCAGAATGGCTGCGCGACGCGAGAAGCCGATCGTTTGCAGTGTGGCGAGTTCACGAATCCGCCCGACGACCGATCCGTACATCGTGTTCAAACCCACGAACACTCCCGCTCCCGCAATGAGCGAGACAACCAACCAAGCCAGCCACCTCACGGGTGCGTAGTCCTTACGGAGCGTCGCGAAGTAATCGGTCTGTCGGATCGCCTGCAACTCCAGATCAATCCGTTCCTTGCAAAACAGATTCAAATCTTGAAAGTCAGCGGTCGGTCCCAAGGTCATTGCCACGAGACTCAAATCCTGTCGTTTCAGTGTTTGCTGGAGGTCATCGAGTCGGCACCAGAGTTCTGATTCGAAAGTTCCGCTTCCGGCGGAGAATGTCCCGCAGACGCGCCAACTCCGGCCTTCAAACCACAGCGTACTTCCCACTGCCAATTGCTGTTTGGCGATTCCTAACTTGGTGGCTGCCAGTCGACCCACCAGCACTTCCCCGGCCTGGGGCCATTGACCAGAGATGATCTCAACCTGCCGATGGACCAGCAGAGCTGCTGGCAACAAACCCCTGACAAGTCCGAGAGACTCCGGTGAGTCTTGGGAAAGGCGTACCTTCGTCCCGAGGTACAACTCGGGTGAAGCGTATTTGCGGCCATAACGTTCCTGAATCCCCTGAGTACTCGCAGCGAGCAGGTCGGTCGTTCCCATCGGGATCGAGGAGTACTCCAGGTTCTCACCCATTCCGAGCGAGAACACGATCACCGTCCGGGGATCGCCGCTGACTGCCAGTGACCGTTCCAACCCACGCACAAATCCGACGACGACTAACACCATCAACGTCACCGTCGTGAGCGCCAGTAGTGTCAGCCCGCTGCGGAGCGGTCGACGAAACAGGTTGCGAATCCCGTATTCCCACGGGAGTAAGCGAAAAAACATGGCGGGACTCCGCCTCGCGAGAATGTGGAGAGAGGAAACCAAGTCCGAGCGCCAGCAACACACGGCGGCAGCATCGTCTCAGTCCGACAGCACAACTCCCACTCGCATCAACTGCGCAGCGAGCATTCCACAATTCGTAGTGCATACCCAGAAATTGGACACCGGTCATGCATATAGGAGTCACCCCACATAGTTCCCGTATTGGCACTCTCAGGGGGATTCGATACCCACAAGTCTATGACGAACCACACGACGGCGAGAACCGGCAAACTGACTGACTCCACCACCACAGCCCCGCCACATAAACACGAGCAAGCACAAGGCCGATCGGGCTGCGGGGGAATCCTCTCTTCGTGGGCATCTTCATGCTGGTATTGATGCGAGCAGTGCGAACAGCAAGTTGCGATCTGAGATCGTGTGAGGCCATCTTCGCTCTGAGTACAACATCCAACGTCATATCCACACATCACCGGGCAGGTGAGCGTAATCAAGATCAGAAGAGAACTGAGGTATTGCATGATTGGCATCAACGATAGTACCGGTTCAAGGCGATCGAGACAATCTGCTTATTTGGCAAGCGGCCAGCTTGTCCACCGTTTCGGATAAATTCTGATTGGTAAATTGTCGTTGCCTCCTCCGCAGAATCATTGACCTTTATGACCTTGCCCCCAACCTTGATCCACTGGGGATGTTAGAAACAGACCGCATGCTCATCCGGGCCGAGGCCCGGATGAAGTCATATCAAGTGATGCCTGACTGCTCTTTGGCATTCAGAGTGATCGCGACATCAAGCGAGCCCCGGGTTCATCGGGCTGGCAGAGCCTCTCGCACGGGCTTCAAGAGTGTCCGGTCAAGCATTGCTGCCCGCGTCCTAGAATCCGGATTGTATCTCCGGAAATATCCCGGTTCGTATCGTTTGGAGGGGCACGAATTTTGTATCTCCAGATGTCAGCGCAAGCCCAATCGCTTCTTGCTGTTACAAAAATGAAACATTCGCATTAGACTTCATGTCTCTCCCTCGCTGACGCTTCGTGTTGGTCAAGGTGCCGGACCGGGCTGTCGCCGGCACTCACTCGGCCATGACCCACTGGACGGAATCGACGATCACATGCCCATCGGTTTTGTCGTTAGACACGACCACGACGGCGGGCTGTTCCTTGGTGAACTCAAACTTCCCGAGTGACACGAACAGCCCGTCAATCCCGGTTGGCAAACGCTCATTCACCCGCACGGTCTCGGTCCCATTGGCGTGCGTTATGTTCACCGGCACGTTTGTCGCACGATTCGGATTGCGAGAGTAGCTCATCCGGACTTCATAGATCCCTGCTTTCGGTAATCGGGTCTCAAACTTCGCGGTAAGCCGTCCATCGCGGAAGTCATTGTCGTGTCGATATCCCTGGCCCACAAACTTGCCCGTGGACTGGCTCCTGGCCCATTCGCCGGTCAGTGTGGCCTCATCGTCATCGATCACCACTCCCGTCAGACTCTTGGAAGACACACCCAGCCCATGGTGTGGGGCGTTCTTGCTCCCCAACGGTTGTGTGTATTCCAGGATCTGTCCGTCCTTCAGCAACTGTTCCCTCAGCTTCGCGTAGGGAACCTCCTGCACACTCTGGTTGGCCTCGATCGCCAGCGACGCAGCTGTGGCAGCTGACTGACCAAGGATCATGAACACTGGTTCCATGCGAATCGACCCAAACGCAATATGCGAGCTCGAAACACAGACCGGCACCAATAGATTTCCGCACTGGCCCTTCTTCGGAACCAGCGATCCGTAGGCAATCTCATACGGTCCCAGAGTCGGAACACCGATGTCGCCTTCGTTCTGCACATAACCTTCAGGTGTGATGTAGCGCTGCACGTTGTGCGAGTCGATCGTGTAGGAGCCCATGCCGATCGATTCGGGAGTCGGACATCGCTTCAACAGCTCATTCTCGGTCATCACGTAGGATCCGATCATGCGACGGGCTTCGCGAACGTAGATCTGATGTGGCCAGTTCCCGTTGTCCGTGAACTCATCCCGAGACAGTCCCCACTTCAGAAACGGCTCCTGAATATCCTTCGGCACACGGGGATCATTCGCCAGGAAGTAGCACCATCCCTGCTGGTACTGCACATGTTCTCTCAGAATCTCGCTGCGACGTTTATACGTCGCCTCGGGATAGTCGTAGTTCATCCCGATGTTGTCAGTGCTGACCGGACCGTGATTGTTCGTATCGGTCTTGAAGTTCGGGATCGGATCAAACTTGTTGAACGTCTCGCGCAATCCCGCTTCCAGCACGCGCAACAGGATCTCATACCGCCGTGGGTCATATCCCTCCGGTTTGGGAAAGGGGACGCGGTTCGGCTCATGATTGGT
>CANJZR010000143.1 GCA_947479075.1 Planctomycetaceae bacterium | reverse complement strand
TCTTCCAGAGAGACTCCTCCGGGCCGAAGCAGAGTCGGACAACCATTTTCGGGGATGTTGAGTACCGTCGATTCGACGCCCACGGCACAGGGCCCTCCATCAAGGATCCACTCGATGCGGTCTCCCAGCTGATCTTGAACATGTGCCGCCGTGGTGGGACTGACACGGCCAAAGAGATTGGCACTCGGCGCGGCAACGGGCAGGCCCACTTCACGAAGCAGTTGCAACGCCAGCGGATGACTGGGGATGCGAATCGCGACGGAGGGGAGGCCCGATGTCACCAGGTCGGGAATCTGAGCGGCTTTCTCCATGACCAGGGTCAGCGGGCCAGGCCAGAACTGGCGGGCGAGCTGTACAGCCAGTGGGGGCAGCTTCGTCACAAGTTTTTGAGCCGCTGACAGATCCGGGACATGCACTATCAGGGGATCGAATGTTGGGCGACCTTTGACCTCAAAAATGCGGGCCACGGTTTCCGGCCACAATGCCACGCCTCCCAGGCCATAGACAGTTTCCGTCGCGAATGCGACAAGCTCACCCCGTCGCAGAGCTGCTGCCGCTGTTGAAACTTCCGTGATCACCCGAGCCATGGTTTGCTCACCTCTCGCAAACGGATACAGGACGCTGTTGCCGGTGCAACGAGCGTCCTGAATCGCGGAGGGTATCGTATTCAAGGCCGGAAGTCTGTTCCGATCTCGGTCGGACCGACTAGCGGATCGGCCGCAGGTTCGGGTATCCCACCTTTTCCAAAGGAATTGCGGGAGGAGTCATGGGAGTCGTCGTCGCTGGGGCAGGGGTAGTCTGGATCGGGCCGGGAATCGTGGGAGCGGCGGGTTCCTGAGTCCCTTCGGACGAACCTGACTCGTTGACGGGGGTGGGAGTTGCCGTCTCTGACGGGGTGTTGATCACCTGCTCGGAAATGATTTGCTCGCCCGATCCATACTGCGGAGGGCAGGCTTGTCCGTGTCCGTGCCCATGGAATCTGGCTCCGAGCTGGCAGCGACCGTTCTGGCATCCCTGTCCCTGGCACAGATCACGATGCCATTGAGAAGGCACCGGAGTCGGAGGAATCATTGCGGGATTGGCGTGCCAGCGTGGAACGGCCTGATAGTAGTAGCCGAGCTGGGTCGTGTCGGTGGGCATGTAGATCTGGTATGCCCGCTGGCCACCGCCTCCTGCACCGGGTTGGCCCGTCCACGCATCGGGAAACGCCTTGTTGTAGGCGACCTGTTGCGGGTGCGGGGTGCGAACCTTGCCGGGAGGAGCATATCCGTGATCGGGAGAGTAAGTCCCGACACCGCTCCAGGGGTTCACCCAACCCAGAATGTGGTTGACATATCCCATGGGACGCATGTTGCAGCCGTGGTAACCGCAGGCTGCTCCCTGCTGGCAGTTCGGGCAGCCACCTTCAACATACCCACCGGAGAAACCGTTGTCGGCCACCGGGGCTGGGCTGTTCTGTCCGGCGGTGCCTTGATCGCTGATGCGAACGATTCCCTCGAAATCATCGGCGAAGGACCGGCTGGCGAGTGACGCGAAACCTGCGACCGCGCCCACTGAGAGGAGGGCCAACTTCCAAGGTATGGAACGGACCATGATTGCGACTTCCTGTCTGTGCTGAACCCTGTGAGTGCTGAACAGAGTCAGCTTTCGGGCGTGTCTGGGGTTTGGCGACCGTGCCAAACGCATTGTGAAATGTCTTTGAACTTTGAAGGCAGCAGCTTCCTCCCCGTTGTCAGTGACTCCGGGGAAGAAGGTCTCGCATCACCGGGACTACTTCAGTCCCTGAGGTGCGGCATACTGATTGGCTCGGTAGGACTCAGCCTGGGACAGGCTGACCGGATGAGAAATCGGAGTCAGCCGACTGGAAGGAATCCCCCATCCGTAGTTGTAGGTGTGGTTCACGACTGGAGCGATGGGGACCGACACAGGGCCAGCGTAACCTTGAGCGGCGTATACCTGTCCATCCCGGGCATCAAAGTGCTGAGGATTGACTGGGTAGACCATCGAGTAGTGACCGAACGGTGGAGTTCCGTATCCACAGCTACCAGTAGGGATGAAGTATCCGAACTTCAGGCGAGCCCAGGCACAGGTCTTGGCGAGTTCACGTTGAACCAGAGTTCCACCTCCACCACAGCGACCGCAGCCACGTCGGCCACACGTCCCGTCCTGGCAGAATTCATCACCGTGCATCCCACCGCGTCCCCAGCGACCGCCATGCATCCGTCCGCCGCAGCGTCCGTCCGGACAATGTCCGGCCCGCAGGCCTCGGCCGAAGCGGCGGCCAATGACCGGATCACATTCGTCGAAGCAGACATCACTGGGGCTTCCGCCCGAGCAACCTTCCGTTGTGCAGGACGAAGTAGTGGGGCAGCATTCGCCTGTCGCATCACACGAGTTCGGAGCCGCACAGCTCTCGGCAGCAACAGCTGAGTAATCGGTGGCTGGGGCCGTTGCAGGCGCCGTTGCAGTCTCGTCGTTAACGGGACTGTAGTCCTGCGTCAGCACCTGGCTATATTGCGGCAGCGGCTGGTTCACCTGTTGGATCGTCGAGTTGGCCGGAGCGGCCTGGACTGGCAGTTGGGTGTACTGCTGAGCCGGCTGACTCACGTTCAGGACCGGGGGACTCACGGGCGGAATCGGCTGGTTGGTCTGCAGTGGCCGTGGAACGATGGGCTGGTAGGACTGGAACTGTCCCGCATAGGTCGGACGCGGAGCAGGCGGCAACACCGGGGCCTGAATTTGCGGGGACTGCCCGCGAGCGGCATCGGTGTTGGTTGTGTTTCGGACACGGACGACCCCTTCAGAGTCGTCAGCACATGTCACGCTGATGAAAGCTGTGGTGACCAACAGCCCGGCATACGCCAGTGAAATACTCCGTCGGAGTGAGTACGTGATCATCTCAAACATCCTGGATCATAAGACTGAGGGCAGCTCCGTAGTCCTCAGCAGAACTCTCTGCTGCGGATCGATCTGCCGGGTCTCCGCATACCGATTCGGGTGGTCACCCCGGATGCGGACATCCTCCGAGGTCGACTGCACTGCCTGAGCAAGGCAGCGTCCATCAAGCGCGTGTATTGCTATCTCAGGATCGTCTCCGTAGAGACTTTCTCCGAGGATCAGTGAGGAGGACAGAAGCCCGAGAAGAGCTTGTAGCTCGAGCGATACTTCACTCGCACTTCCGTTCCCTGCAGCTTCCACTTTTCGTGCTGCCGCATTCCAAACGGAGTCCACAGCCAGCAACCCTTCACCTGATAGTGGAAGGGGCCGTACATCGAATGGTACTCGTGAGGATAAAGCAGCTCGTGTGGAGCGAATGCCTGATTCGTGATGATCGTTCCACCCGTCCATTGGGGAACGTTCTGTGTCGGCGATGGATAAAGCGGTGCGTTCAACTGAGGGTACTGACCCACGTTGATCCCGTAGGGATTCAGAGGTGGAGCCCCACCACCGGAAGCTGGCCCGGCAGCCACAGGGGCGCTGCTGGTCACCGGTGTCTCCACATTGGCCTGCTGGACCTCGTAGCCCACCTGCACGACGCCACTTTTGGTGGCAGCCTGCTGGCTGGAGATCTTGACGCGGCCTTCGGCCTGGTCTGCGACCGTGGGTTCGGCAATTGCCGCATTTACGAGAGTCACAGCGTAGAGAATCGCTGCGCCCGGAATTGCAAATTTAGAACGTGACATCGCCCCCCCTCCCTGGGTCTTTGTCGAAGCGGCGGACTGCTCACCACAGCTGCTCGACTGTCAATACTGGTGTGATGTCAGCTGCTCGACTTCCTCGTTGAAGTCAGCGACACATCCCACCCACAATTGGATGATCGGGACCTTCTTTCGGTCTGATCACTCACCGTTGCTGCATTGAAATTCGGCTGGTAACGATGGCATCGATCAATCATTCAGTGACTTGTCTTTTGGAAAGCGTGAATTTTCCGAAAGTGATGTCTTGTAACGAGATGCGGTGCCGCGACAACCCGTAAAATCAGTACAACCGATACAGCCCGCAAGGTTTGACATCGCGAGATTTTCGGCCACCGATTTTCTCCCTTACGGGGTCTTTTCACGCCCTGAAACGCCCCCATCTCCCCCACTGATGACTGAAAACTGACTACTCATCACTTCCTCCCACCACCTTGCTCTGGCCGGAATCCCCTTGGTGTGGCAACAATACGCCCGCCGGAACACTCTCGTTCCGGAACGGATGGAAGGTCGGTCACGGATGCCTCACTTTTACCCCAGCGATCTCGCTCGCTTCGTCACCGAAAAATGGGACGGAGACGCCGGGTGGGACTTACTGCCGCGAGAAGAGACACTCGAACAGCTGCTCTCGACGTGTTACCAGGCGAGCCTTCTCTCCGAAGAGCAGCGCAAGCTGACGTTCCGGATACTTGCATGCTCGCCACAGATTCTCTCCCCGGATGATAGCCCGCCGACGGGCCTGCATCGGTTGATCTTTTCACCTGCCCGGGCGTTCGATGAGCAGGAGTTGCGGCGGGTCGTTCCAGCTGCCGAGTTCCACCGCTCGCTGGTCGGCGTCCACTGGCAACGGAATGGGGAATTACAAATCTGGGGCCTTGTCCATTCCGGGCCCCGCTGGCTGCAGGCGGCCCACGGTGGTCGGTTATTGCCGTCTCCGCTCCCCCCCGGCCTGGTTGTCTGTGTGAAGGGGCCGGGACAACTCACCGTCTGCCAGGGAAGTAACTCTCTGGGCATGCTGGTCAACGGACATATCTCCCAGCCACAGCTCGATGTCTTCGAATCGTCTTGGCTTTCAGGAATGTTTCAGGCGTCCCGCCGCGAATCTCGTGACGAATACATCCGCCAGTACGGCCAGCCGCAGAACACCGATTCTTCGGTCATTGAACGCCTGACCGCACTGCTGGCTCAGCATGTCGTGCGCCGGATCATCAGTCTGATTCGCTCGGCTCGCCACGGCGGAGCAGTTCTCTTTGTCGACCCCGAGGTCGGCCGCAAGCTGATGGCCTCGAACACCTTTCTGCAGGTCAAGTACCGGTTCCTCGACGAGGAGCCGCGCCGTCGCTTCCGGACGCTCGTCTTCCGGCTGATTCACCGCCTGCAGGGGATGCATAACGACGAGGGGGGGATCACCTGGGAACAGTTCCTGACGACCAACGACCCGCTGGTGCAACATCTTGACGAGGCCATCTTCGAACTTGCTCATCTGGTCTCAAATCTTTCGGCCGTGGATGGGGCGGTCTTGATGTCCGACCGGTTCGAGATTCTCGGCTTCGGTTCCGAGATCTCAGGTTCGCTGCCCGAGGTCGAGACCGTCCAACTCTGTGAAGACGCCGAAGGCGAGGTCACCCACTTCATCCGGACTGACGGCGTCGGCACTCGCCACCGGTCAGCCTTCCGGTTCTGTCACCGGTTTCCCGGCTCCTTGGCGATTATCGTCTCTCAAGACGGCAACGTCCGCTTCGCCGCCGCCCGCAACGAAAAGGTCTACTGCTGGGACCACGTCTCAGTCAGTTTCCTGGACGTGTAAGGCGAACAACATTTCGCTGGTGCCACCTCTTCACCAACCCGAAGCGTCAGCGAGGACGAGCCAAGTGGGACTCGTCCCGCTGTGACTCGCCTGCGTCGTGAAGTCATCCAGCAGGCCCTCGCCTGCCGCTCGCCAATCAATCGATCTTTACGCTCGAATTAACCCCGTCATTTTCCCGCACTCCCCCAACAGCTAGAATGAACCTCGTCGCTGATTCAGCGGCCATGGAACATCACTCGTACCCGGACAGCTCCCATGCTCAGCCAAATTGTTCAAGACGCACTCAACGAACAGATCAACACCGAGTTCTCTTCGTCGTACAACTATCTGGCGATGTCGGCCTACTGCGAAAATCAGAATTTCCGCGGTTGTGCTCACTGGCTGCGGATGCAGAGTGATGAGGAGCACATGCACGCCCTCAAGCTCTATCACTTCATGATCAACCGCAGTGCCAAGGTCGTCTTGAAAGAGATTAAAACGCCACAGAGCCAGTTCACCTCGATTCCGCAGGTCTTCCAGGACGCCCTCGCTCAGGAGCTGGAAGTCAGCCGCCGCATCGACCACCTCTACGAGTTGGCGTTCAAAGAGAAAGCGTTCGCCGCCCTGGTCGAACTCCAATGGTTCATCAGCGAGCAGACCGAAGAGGAGCGCACCGCCCGCGACATCGTCGCCAAGTTTGAACTGGTCAAGAACGACCCGTCCGCGCTGCTCGATCTCGACCGTGAATTCGGTGGCCGCGCAGCTCCGACCGGCGGCTCCACCAATACACCCGCCACGTGAGGCTCGCCTTCATTTCCTCCGAGAGCGGCAGACCCGAGGTGTGACCCGTCCTTTGGCCCGTCCCGTACCACTACCCCTTTGAACATTACCTCTCCTCGGAGACCATGATGCCCCTGCCAATGCTCAACCTCCGGATTCTGGTGCCGCTGCTCTTCCTTTGCCCACTGGTTTACGCCTTGGTCGCCGAGGAGCCCGCCAAGACGGCGAAACCCGCCGCCTCGAAGATGCCGCTCCCCGAGTACGACGCCGAGGGCAAGCTGGTCCGTCCAGCTGGCTATGAAAAGTGGGTCGTCGTCGGGACTTCGATCGGGCTGGGCTACTCCGACGGAGATAAGAAAGACCCGGACAACCCCGGGACATTCCATAACGTCTATATGCAGCCCGATGCCTTCGACCATTACGTCCAGACTGGCGAGTTCCCTGAGCAGACCGTGCTCGTCGTGACGAACCTCAAGTCTCAGCCCGCGAAGACCAAGGGGCCGGTATCGCGTATCGGCTTTGTGGCTGCTCCCACCTCCGGCCTCGAAGTCGCGATCAAGGACTCCAAACGCTTCCCCGACGGCTGGGCCTACTACCTGTTCCACGACTCGCCGGAACAGCAGCAGAACCCCGACCACAAAGAAACCGCCACCGCCTTCCCCAAGCAAGAATGCTTCGACTGCCACGCCGCACACGGAGCAGATGACAACGTCTTCACGCAGTTCTACTCCGTGCTGACCGACGCGAGGGAAAAACAACTCGCTCGGGAGAAGGTCGGGAAATAGGCACTCCCCGAAGGTTTAAATCAACTCCCTCGGCACCTCGCCCCCCGGCAGCAGATGCACTGGGCGGCCAGCTGTGTCGTAGATCGTATCAGTCGGCGATAATCCGAGTGCGTGGTAGATGATCGCGCAGAAGTCTTCGACATGGACGGGGCGTGAGGTCGGGTACGCTGCCTTCTCGTCGGTGCTGCCGATGATCTGGCCGTGGCGGTAACCACCTCCGGCGATCAGGACGCTCTGGGCCTGGGGCCAGTGGTCGCGGCCAGCGTCCTTGTTCATGACCGGGGTCCGGCCAAACTCACCCGCCGTGACGACAAGGGTGTCATTGAGCATCCCTCGCTCGGCCAGATCCTGGATCAGCACGCCGACCGCCCGGTCGTGACGCGGCATCTTATGGTCGAGGTTCCCCTTCAGGTTCCCGTGGTCGTCCCAGTACCCGGTGTTCAGCGTGACGAACCGGCTCCCCGATTCGATCAGTCGGCGGGCGATTAACGCCTGCTCGCCCCAGCCTTCGCCATATCGCTCACGGGTCTTCGGATCTTCCTTCGATACATCGAACGCCGCTCGTGTCCGACCCGAGAGCAGAATGTCGAGGGCCGTCTGATCGACCTCATCCAGCTGGCGAAACGACGAGTTCTGGTCAATCCGCTTCCGCATCGTGTCGAGTTGCTTCTGCAGCGAGACGCGGTCGCTGAGCGTATCGGCCGTCAGTCCATCAACGAGCGAGAAGCTGCGATGATCGCCGCCCGGCAGTCGGCCCGCTTCGTTGCCATAGCTGTACTCGCCGTAGCGGAACGGATTGTGCGCCA
This sequence comes from Planctomycetaceae bacterium, assembly GCA_947479075.1. GTDB lineage: Bacteria > Planctomycetota > Planctomycetia > Planctomycetales > Planctomycetaceae > TH-plancto1. The sequence continues at coordinate 569 of CANJZR010000143.1, read as the reverse complement.
CGCCGAGCCACGCGCCGCCGTGATAGCCGAACCCGCCATCGTTCATGTTGACCGTGGGCAGCGAGCCCTCCAGCCGTGGCCCGAGCAGATGAGATGCCACAGCCCCCAAGGCCGGTTGCTTCGGCGTCCGCGTCGAACCGTTCGGTCCCAACCGCCCCGTCAGCATCCAATGTGCAGCTGCCCAGTGATCGCCGTTGCCGTGGGTGAAGCTGCGGATCACCGTGCACTTGTCCATGACCTTCGCCTGCTCGGGGCACATCTCCGAGACATCGAGTCCGGGCAGCCGCGACGCGATCGAGCGGTAGGGCCCACGCACTTCCGTCGGGGCCATCGGCTTCATATCGAATGTATCAAGCTGCGACGGTCCGCCATGCTGCCAGACGAGGATGACCGAACGCTTGGAGGTCCGCTGCGGGTTCTTCGCGGTGCCATCCGCCGCAAGTGCCTCATGCCGCAACAACGAAGAGAGGCTGAGTCCAAACGCCCCGAGCGAACCGACTTCCAGAAACTGACGACGGCTGAGGCCATCACACAACGGGCGGGCAGGTCCCTGGCTGATTCGCAACATG
>CANJZR010000142.1 GCA_947479075.1 Planctomycetaceae bacterium | reverse complement strand
ATGTGGACGCTGAAGGACTTCCTCGATCCCGATGTCAACGGACACGAGTTCGCACCAGACATCGAGAACCTGACCCTGGAATCAGCTTCACCGCTGATGGCCAACGCCGAAGGCAAGTACCCGATCCCACTCCCTGGCATCATCAAGAATCGCGAATACGCCTAAGCTTCAGTCCGAGCTTTCGACCAACATTCGCACGCAGTACGAAAGCCCGGTGGCACCCGCTACCGGGCTTTTTCATTTGCCGACACCACGTTCTCCGGCGGCATCACCACCCGGTACGCCAAAAAGCGACCGGGAGCCACTTCATTCACCATGACCAACGTCGGTCGACTCGTGATCACCAGATCTTCACAGTCAGACCCCGCTGTCGGGGCCAATTCGGTCACCAGGGAAAAGACTCCACGATTCATGCGAACCATCGGCATCGATCTTTGGACCGGCTGCCACGACTCGCCCAACAGGTCCGAGATCGTCTTCAGAACATCGTTCGTCTGATCGGGAATCGGTCGATCTTTCTGAAGTCGAGTCCATCCGGCACTCCGGGTGGGAGATTGAATCTTCCACCAGACAGTCTGCCACTCAGGCGGCAACGCTTTCTGGAGATACTCGCTGACCTCCTCGGGTTTGCTGGCGATCAACTGGGCCCATGACAACTGCGGGAAATAGAATTCAGCGAGTAATGGATCTGCCCCCAAGGTGGTAATTCGCTGGATCCGGGGATCCCACTGCCGAACAGGCTCTTCAACCACATAATTTCCCGGCACGTTCCCCGTATACGCCAGCCGCTCACCACTCACGTGAGTTGGGTCCCGGTTCATCGCCCGAGAGGCAAACCGATTCCGAGCCCTCATGTATTCTTCCATCGTCTTCTCATGAACTGTCCGCAGGTCCTCTTCCTTCAAGTCGGTCCACCACTGGTTCTTGACTTCATGCTTAACGGTCCGGCCACTTGCTCCATACGTCAGTTCGATGCGTGAGGTCCGCACCACTTCATTATCCGATGTCATATCCACGACACTGATCCAGTTCCGCGAATCATTGCGACCATTGTGTTCAGCCGCCAGATGAGCCATCCAGCCGGTAAATCCTAGAGCCACGAGCGGAAAGAGTACCCAGGTCCAACGCCTCTTGCGTAGGACCCCCAGCAGGTAATAGTCCACCGGCCCCACACAGATCAGACACCCCGCCAGCACTGATGTCGCCAGCCAGAAGGGCATTCCACGGATGGCGTCTGGAATCAACAACCTCAACAGAACGGAAAAGTTGAATCGGGCCAACGGCTCCAGCGGCCCCTCAATCACCGGATCCACCTGGACAAGCCCACGAACCACACCCACAGCGCGCGGATCAGAACGCAGCTTCAGCCTTCCAGAGGTTTCAATCTCGACCGCTCGATCCGGTGTCAATCGCAGCAGCAGATGAGCCACCCGAGCCCATTCCGGCGACTCTCCTCGCATCGGTTCCGTAATATGAATGAGCTGCCCCAATCCGGGGGCATAGACCTGCAGCGAACTGGGGAGCTGACGCGCTGCCTTCTGGTCGATTGTCCAGACATTCCGCGACAGATCGGTCACGAACGCCGCTGGCTCACTCTTCATTTCTCCGGTCTGGATCAGAGCCAGAGAACCACCAGCCAAGATCCAAACTCGCAACGCTTCGAGTTGATTCGGCCGCAGCACGTCGAGCATGTCGTGCGAAAGCAGCAGCGCATCCAGCCCCAGATATCGAAGCGAGTCCGTGGGCAGGTCCACAGGACTGACCCGCGACATGAACACTTCCAGATCGGTCGCCTCTGAAGAGTCCAGATACCCCTGGAGCATCAGCGGCCGCTCAAATGGATTTGTGGCCAACTCAGTATATAGCCCCTTGAGCGTGGTCGAGCGATGATCCAAGACAACCCCCACGACCATCGCACGCTTCTGCCGGACCGGGACCTCGACATCCAGCTGTTCCGGGGGAAAGCTGCGGTGATGTCCGATGAACTCCGCTTCCAGAACGTACCGGTCGTACTTGTCCTCCAGGACCGGCCGCGGCGTCATAAACCTCAAAAATTGCTCACTTGCGGAAAGTGCCGTCTCGGGGCTGGTCCAATGACTGATCTTCTTCTGGTCGACAAAGGTGTTGAACTGCAGATATCCCTCCAGCAGTTCGGTCTTCGGCCACTTCAGAAAAGCCCGCAGGCTCAGTGGGGCACTCGAGCGGACCCCTTCCCATTCGCTTCGCACCGAGATCTTCAGTGGATTCTCTTGAGCTCGGGCGAATTGGCCATCGAGACAGACCACTCCCAGAAACAGCACGATCAGCTGTCGCCACATGGTTGAAATCCTCTGCTGACCTGTGAAGCCGCACGCCTTCAACACTCAATCGTGAGCCCTTCCACACAGCCGTTGAAGTGAACTTACCCCAACGGGCTGCGTTCGACCAGTCGCCGGAACGAACTGGCAGCCATTCCCCATCCGAGATCGACGCAACGGACTCTCTGTCTCCTATACGCGATCCGGGAATGAATCGCGAACACATTAATCGGACGGCACTTTGAGCCCTGCCCGCCGCGGCCTTTCACTTCACCGCATTGTCGCCCCCATCCGTGTTTCTCCAATGCAACATCGAGCCTCACAAGATGTGGCGGTTTCGCCTCACGACCAGGGCCATAACCTCCTCCATGCACGCCCTGAAACGCGAAAACACCACGAAAACACAGACAATTCTCTTCATCCCCCCACCTGACAAGAATCCTTATCAGATCGGGCACGCGGAATGCCTTATCTATCCATCAAACATCAAGCCGCCACACTGAGTGATGAAAGCCCCCCATGGTTGCCCGCCGAACAGAGACCTACGTGGTTTCCAATATCGGGAGCTGTCTGATCCTGAAGCTGTGTGGATTCGTGCACGAACTCCAGGCGGAGATCCGGGACGTCGACGAAAACCGATTGAAATTGCGAGTCGGACGCTCCTGGTTGAAGCAGCTGATCGGGTCGGGCAGCCCCGGGCGCCCACTCGATGTCGATATTCAGTTTGCCCCTCTGGAAGAGAGCGTCGACAGCTCCCGCCCGCAGGCCAAAGTCGAGATCGTCGTCCTCGATCGCGGCGGATTCTTACAGCCTGACCGATTCGAAACGGCAACTCAGCGTCTTTTATGGAAACTGCGTGGTCACCTGATGGTGCATTAACCGGATCTCTTCAGGTTAACCTGCCTGAGCAAGCGATCATTTTTTAAATCCAATCTGGACATTTACATGAGTCGCGGCTAGTGTATCCGCGTCCGATTTTGCATTTGCATACGCTACCCCGGATTGGTTGACCGCTCGTTCTCTAAAGTTCGTGCATTTCCAAGACTGAGCGGCTGACTGCAAACGCACGCGTGGTGATCGACTTTCAGGGCGCTGGTTCCTGAAGTGAGACCGACCCAACCCGGGCAAATCTCGAACCGTGCAATGGTCCGCCGGGACCAGTGGTGTCGAGATGGGTTCTCGAGCGCAAAGGCGCAAGTTCTAAGCATGAGCATGAAACTGTACGTGGGCAATTTGTCGTTCAAGACGACCACCGATGACCTGAGAGCTGCTGTTGAACAGTACGCTCCGGTGACAACGATTGACGTAGTGATGGACCGGATGACTGGTCAGTCCCGAGGCTTCGCCTTCGTGGAAGTCGCCGACAACGGCGAAGCAGTCATTGAAGCACTGAACGGTGCTGAACTCCAGGGACGGAAGCTTGTCGTGAACGAAGCTCGTCCACGTGAAGATCGTCGCGGCGGCCCAGGTGGCGGCGGCGGTGGTGGTGGTGGTGGATTCCGCGGCGGCCCAGGTGGCGGCGGCGGTGGTGGTGGATACCGTGGCGGTGGAGACCGCGGTGACCGTGGGGGCGGAGGCGGTGGTGGTGGATACCGCGGAGGCGGAGATCGCGGCGGTGACCGTGGTGGTGATCGCGGACGTGATCGCCGTTACTAAGGGTTTTTCGCCTCGGCGAATCACTCAACCGCCAGTCACTCAGCAAGTCTGACGACTGAGCAAAATATGAGAGGGGAGATGGCTCACGCTGTCTCCCCTCTTTGCATTTGGTATGTTCAGAATCTATCGTTCGAGCAGATTTCAACATCGTAGATCTACCAGGCCCGTCGGACGTTTCCCATGAAGACCCGCAAGCTCGAAGACATCATCGAGATGTGCCATGTCCGTCCCGGTAAGAAATTCCGACTGAAGGATCACGACCCCGGCTGGGAAGGCGATCAGTCGATCCCCGAAGAGCGCCGCCGCCAGTTCGCCGAGGCACTGCTCAGTGAAAATGTCACCGAGCTGTCTGAAGCTCAGGAGCTGCTCTACGCCGCCGACACCTGGTCATTGCTCGTGGTCTTTCAGGCCATGGATGCCGCAGGCAAAGACAGCACCATTAAACATGTCCTGACCGGCATTAACCCGCAGGGCTGCCACGTCACCAGTTTTAAACAACCCTCGGTTGAGGAACTGGACCACAACTTCCTCTGGCGTTGCTCGAAAGCGCTCCCCGAGAGAGGCAAGATCGGCATCTTCAATCGCTCGCACTACGAAGAGACGCTTGTGGTTCGCGTCCACCCCGAGTATCTGAAATCTCAGCAATTGCCTGATCTGCAAGCGAGCGATGCGAAGGTCAAGAAGTCGTTCTGGAAGCAGAGATTTGATGACATCAACGGATTTGAAAGTCATCTGCACCGCAACGGGACTGCAATCGTCAAGTTCTTCCTGAACGTCTCCAAGGAAGAACAGGGAAAGCGGTTCCTGGAACGGATCAATGAACGCGACAAGCTCTGGAAGTTCTCGCTGGGCGATCTCCAGGAGCGGGCCCGCTGGGATGACTACATGGAGGCCTACGAGGAGACCATCGAAGCGACCTCCACGGAATATGCCCCCTGGTACGTGATCCCCGCAGACAACAAGTGGGTCACCCGGGCGATCGTCTCCCGCGTGATCGTCAAAACGATTAAATCACTCAACATGCAATGGCCGCGAGTTCCTGACAGTGATCGACTGGCCCTCGAGAAAGCTCGCGAACAGCTGTTGGCTGAGCTCACCAACTCTCGAAAGGGATCCCGAACCCCTAAGCCAGACGCGACCTGACCGCATTGCCATCATTTGGACTGGTCACACCACTCGAACACCGTCAACCCGGAGGACACTTCATGTTCGACAACGAAATCGTGATCAACGACTTCCAGCTGCGAATGCTGACTCGGATCGCGGCTGATATACCGGAGTCCCAGCTGTTCCAACCTGGAGCGGGGCATGGACATCCCCCGGCATGGATTCTGGGCCATCTGGCCATCTGTGGTGAGATCGGACAGAAGTTCCTCGGTGGAAAATTGGTCCACCCGCGCTGGCTGGTTCTCTTCGGCCCCGGATCATCGGATCGAATTGCGGAAGACGTATCGCTGACCCACGCCATACTCACCCAGGCGAACACGGACGCATACGCCCAATTCCGGGAGCTGGCGGCTCATGCGGATGCACAACGCCTGCAAGCCCCTCACGGCGTTGAATTACTGAAGGGCAGCGGGATCGATACCGTGGGACAGCTGATCACGCATCTGCTCACCAGCCACTTCGCGACCCATCTGGCCCAACTGTCGAGCTGTCGTCGGGCCGAGGGGCACAAGGCTCTCTTCTAGGCCCCGTTCCCTCTCTTCCCGAAGACACGAAAGGATTCCGTCATGCAGGGCACCTGGGCACTGACCATTCGCTCGCTGAGGCAAGACAACCGCCTGTTGCGGTATCACCTGCTGCGGTTTGCCGTCGCGGGGCTGCTGGCGATCATGGTCCTGGTCATGTGGGAGTCTGGACTGAGAGGAGAGTCGCCGGGCCGAGATATGCTTTATGCATTGGCATTCGCGAATCTCTTTGCGGTGACGATTGTGGGGGGGCTCCTGTTTGCCCCGACGATTACCGAGGAAAAGGAGGAGCAAACGCTCGGGCTGCTGCGCATGACCCGTATCGGCCCATCGGCGCTGCTCCTGGGAAAGTCCATTCCCAAGCTCGTTTCGATCTCCCTCATCCTCATCATCCAGCTGCCATTGGTGTTTCTGACACGGACGTTGGGAGGCGTTGACTGGCCGTTGATCGCGAACGTTTATTTGCTGATCTTCTGCCAGCTGGTCGGCGTGGTCTCGATCAGTATGGTCTCGTCTGTGGTCATGCGAACCAGTGCGGGAGCGGTGGTCCTCACCGGAGCATTGACGTTCTTGTGGGTCATGCTCGCGGCAATTCTCGATGACATACAGCGACCGACCGCCTCTCTCTCTCCGCTGGAAGCACTCCTGTTACCAGTGATGCAATTGCTGATCCCCTTGTCCCCCATCACGCAGATGAACATCATTCTGCAAACGGGAGCAAACGTCGGTGGGACGCTCCAGACATGTCTCGCTAGCCTCTTCTTCGGCGCGGCATGTTATCTGTTCGGAATCAAGACGTTCTCCTACTGGAACACCGAGGAATCCACACATACTGAGCTGGAGATCCTGCGTGAGAAGGCAGGCCGAATCTGGCACCGACTCACAGGTCGCTTCAGCCGCCGCTCCGCACCTCCAGCCCAAACGGCTGTGGCTCCAGAGCCGCTGAGTCCCACTACGACACCAGTGGTCACGACCACAGAAGAGCACATTGAGACCGGCCGTACTCGCAGGTCGCATGCCTGCTGGCAGCACGCGATCGCCTGGAAGGATTACTTTCTACTGGGTGGAGGCCGAACCGGATTGCGCACCCGGTGTATGATTGCAGCGATCTTCGTGGTGTACGCACTCTCGTCGTTGACATCCGACCTCTGGCACTCACTGATGCTGGGGACATTCACCTACACGCCGATCCCCAATCTCGCCCAGATGTGTGGTGTGTCCATGATGTCCGCCTCCATGTATGCATTTGGGCTCGATCTGGTCTATCTCACCGTCAATCTGTTTGCCCGTGACCTCAAGCAGCAGACTTGGGAATCCCTGTTGCTGCTGCCGCAATCGCTCGGAACCATCTGCCGGCAAAAGATCTGGGGAGCCGCCATCCACCTCATTCCCTGGGTCGTCTGTTTTGCCATCGGGTTATTCATGGTGACGACAGTGGACGATATCGGATCATTGATCATCGAGATCACCGAATCTCCCGTCGTCCCCCTCTTTGTCTTCCTGCATGCCGCGACGATGTTCACCACGGTGTTACTGGTGCTGACCTGGTTGTCATTGAGACTCAATCCGTGGGTCACCATTTTGATTACCTGGTTCGCAGGCTGGGGAGTCGGGATTCTCTACATCATCACGTTCTTCATCGCGTTCGGATTTATGACTGGCCCAGGACCACTTGAACAGCAGGTACTCTTCCATGTGGGCTGGATCACAGCTGGATTGGTATCGGCATACCTGCTCCTCCGTTCGATCCGCTCCACACTCCAGGGCGAGGCATCTGTGGTTTAAGGCCGCCACGCCAGGGACCATCACACCTTCTCACGACTCCGCCAGAGCCCGCAACTCGGGCTCGATTTTCTTCAGTCCCTCGGCCACGCTGACGATCGGTCGATAACCAAAATCATTCACAGCAGCTGTGATGCTGTACGAGTGCGACTGGCTGAGTTGTGCCGCCAGGAAGCGGGTCATGCGCGGCTCGGACTCGATCCCGAAGACTCGATACGCCAGCTCCATGCCATACCCAATGGCATACGCCGCCTTAGCAGAGATCCGCTTTCTCACGGGGGGCAGGCCAGCCAGCTGGAGCAACTGATTCACCCAGTCCCACAAGCGGACCGGCTCCGGCTCGTTAATAAAGTAAGCCCGCCCCGCACAACGAGCAGTGTCGCCCAGTGCGTCACACGCCTGCAGATGGGCCGCGGCGACATTCTCGACATAGGCCATCGAGATCTCATTCGCTCCGTCACCGACCTGCCGGAGCTGCCCACTCTTGGCCCGTTGGATCAAACGCGGGATTAAGTGATTGTCGCGTGGCCCCCAGATCAAGTGCGGACGCAGCGAGACGGTCAATAGCTCACCCGCTCGATTCGCCGTCAGCACCGCCCGCTCGGCGATCGCCTTAGTTTGCGGGTAGTAACAGAGATAGCTGTCGGGATACGGCAACGATTCATCTCCCTGCACATGGGCCGCCCCGTCGTAAACCACGCTCGGCGAACTCGTGTAGATCAGCTTGCGAACGCCCGCCTTGCGACACCCCGCCAGCACATGCTCGGTACCGACCGTGTTCGTGAGATGAAACGTCTCCCACTTCCCCCAGATGCCAGGCACCGCGGCGGTGTGATAGACGACATCCACCCCTGCGCAGGCCCTCTCAACAGACAATGTGTCTCGCAAGTCCCCGATGTGACACTCCACTCCCATGGCTACCAGATCGGGAAACTCTCTGCGTGACAGAACACGAACTGTATCCCCGCGTGCCAGGAGCTGATCGACAATATGCCGACCAAGGAACCCACCTCCACCGCCGGT
>CANJZR010000141.1 GCA_947479075.1 Planctomycetaceae bacterium | reverse complement strand
GGTTTGAAGTTGAAATGGGGAGGTGCAGGGAAAGGGCGCCACATAGACCCCGGGGATCGGCTGCTTGTTTTCATCGACCAGTTGACCGGTCAGATAACGACCTTCGGCGAGCACGATGTCGGGTAGCGTGACTTCGGTCGCCCCCTGGGGAACCTTGATCGAAGCTGAGCTCAGAACAGCTCCGTTTCCAATGAGCGGGAACAGCTCCGCAGAACCGCCGACGAAGTACGTCGCGATCCTTTGCTGAGGTCGGGCATGGGTGGCGTAAACCCCGTTCTCGTCGGTTTCAAACGGTTTTCCCAAACCATCGGTGAAGCTGACGACAGCCTTGCGAATTCCGCGGCTGGGTTTCTCCAGCATCACACGTCCATGGACCTTGATGCCGGGGACGACCTTCAGATCGAAGTGATTTTCAGAATCCTTCGCGACCTCGCGAGGAGCGTCCTCCAGAAACATCGGCCCCTGCAGATCGACCGATGTGATTGTGACCGGCCCGATCGGGAACTTGGGAATCGAGAAGTTTCCTGCCGCATCTGTGATGGCCTCTACGGATGCGTTGATATAGGAGCCCCAGTGCTGATGCGGAATTGTGCAGGCAAGCTTTACACCTGACTGGCCGTTGGAAAGCTTGCCCGATATCGAGGTGACCGGCAACAGCCTTAAGAACTTGCGAGGGGCACTGAAATACTGAACCCCATATTGCTCGGAGGTCATTTGGAGTTGATTGTGCCAATTGCGAGGGAACTCATCGAACACGATCCGCCCCTCGGAGTCCGATACCTTGGTGAGGCGTGGCTGGAGTGGTTCCGGAATGCGTGTCACTGCTCCCTGCTGATCCTCGGAGTTTCCATTCCAGTTTGGAACAATGAGGGATTCTGGGGTGACCGAGACGCCCGCCAATGGCTGTCCGGAGTCGGACTGAACGATGAACTCGACCGGTTCTTTGTCGGGGATCACGATCCGGGTGATCGCTGACCGATCGGCAGAGAACAGTGACATGGCCGCACCAATCGCGTGCCCGTCCTTCACAGCCCAGACGACATCACGGAGGTTGAAGCTCGCCTTCTCGATCAGATTACGCGAGAGCTCGACGTGTACCTCTCCGCGTTCGTCACACAGAGACTCGAGCATTTGTGGCGAAACCCGTCCATCATTCATGTTGAACGGGAATATGACCTTGGCATGCGCGATGGGCTTTCCACGAGCGTCGACGACTTGTGCCATGAAAATGGGGTTCGTGACACTGGCGATTTTTGGCTGTTCGCCTGACTCCGCCTGCGATGTGGCCGGCTGGAGCGGAGCCAGCCCGACCAGGATGGCCCCACAGATCATCAGCGACGCGATTGCCGCACTGCGAGTCAGTGGACCGTGGCTGCGGGTATTGTCGAACAGGGTGACGACGCGGCGTTCCAGGCTGCTCCCCTCAGCCATCGCCACCCCGAGTGATAGCCCGCGCGGAACGCAGCACAGTCGTGCGACGGCCAGCAATTGCTCAGCGTAGTCGCTGGCCTTTTCGCCGCTTTGAACGACGGCATCATCGCACGCTTGCTCGCGCTCCTGAAGCAGTTGACGAAGAGCGAACCAGGCCAGCGGATGGAACCAATAAAAGACGCATGCCACTCGCCCCAGCATCTGGAAGGCGACATCGCCACGCTGGACGTGAGCCAGCTCATGCAGCACTACAGCCCGGCGCATCGGCTCGGACCAACTGCGGGCCGAGCGGGGAATCAGGATGACCGGCCTCCAGATCCCCCATGTGAGGGGAATGATGGACTCTGTGTGCTCTCGCAGTTCGGTGGAGCGAGAGAGGCCCAGGCGTTGGCGCAGCTTTGTCAGCATGCCAGCCCACTCGTCATCTACCACCGCGACCGATCGCTTCCGCAATCGGATCGTCCAACACAGTCCAGCAACCAACCAGCAGCCGTACGCGGTGACTCCGAGACACCACGCAGCGACAAGAACAAGCGAGCTCCACTCGATCGTTGACCATCGAGGCGTTTGGGGTTCAACGATGGCAGGAACGGAAGCTTCTACGGGTGATGAAACAGGGGGCGCCTTCGCCACTGGCGTGACGACTGTTGAGGAAGTTGCGTCAGTGCTACGTGGCGGGCTCTGCGGCGGGACGGACGTTTTTATTGCTGTAGAATCGGCCGCCGATCGGATCCCATTCGGGAGACTCTGAGTGGACGCCGGAAGTTGGGCGAATTCAGAGACAGGTGTAGGTGGAAGAATCGGAAGCTGCCATGAAGGCATTGCCCAAGAAGCAATGGGGAGGGCTAACAGCCCTCCCATCGCCATACACCAGATCGCATGTCGTAGAGCTGCCGAAGACCGACGGCAAAACCATGCCGCCAAAGTGGCGAGCAATAGCAGCACCGTTCCTTTGGCAGCTGTATCGACCAGGAGCGACGCGAATGAATCACTGAGTGTAAGTGCATCCATGCTATTTCCCCTCGGCTTTGGCTTGCCGGATTAGCTTAGCCATTCGGTTGAGATCCTCGGGCTCCAGCGAATCGGACGAAACATCCAGAATCGCCGCCACCGCGTCCGCAGCTGACCCGGCAAAGAATACATCCATTAGCTTTCGCAGGGCCGATCGACTGGCAGCGTCGCGGGATTGTGTCGCCTTGTAAACGTACCGCTTGCCATCCTGGCGATGTGTTAGCATCCCCTTCGACTCCAGCAGTCGAATCATCGTTCGCACCGATGAGTAACTCGGCGGATCAGCCAGCTGCTTGAGTACTTCAGCGACAGTGGCCTCGTGCAGCTGATGAATCGCTTCCATGATCTGACGCTCACGACGAGCCAGATCCGGTGCAGGTCGTTTCTTGCTCATTTGCAACCCCTCGTGTACCGACGTGGCAACCCGTTGCCACGTGGCAAATTATTGCCAGGACGAAATAGAGTCAACAGGAAGATCGAAAGAAAGGTGCGAAGCCCGTGTGATTACCTATGGCGAAGTAGATGGGCAATACACGCACTTCATTCCATCGAGATCGAAGAACGTGTCCGTTCGGCGGCAGACCACTCCAACGCCTAGCCGGCGCTAGCTTCCAGTCGGTTCATAGCTCCCTCCATCTCCAACCTATACCCCAGTCACATCATTTCCAAAGATGATTTCGACACGGAGATACCGACTCTGGTCAGTCAAGCCCTTGTTCAAATCCGCTATGCTCTATGTGAGGGAAAGATATCTGCTTTTTTTCGCAGACCTGAAGGCCGACGCAGGAAAGTCCGAGACGGAACAAACGGCAGTCTTGTGTCGTGCCATACGCGACCTCATTCCGAAGTTCTATTCCTGCTCAGTCACAGCCTGCTGATCACCAGTGACAACGACATTCAGGCGGAAGTACCAACACGTGTTGATGTGTTCGCGTGAAAGGAAAGTCCGGCTCCATAATCTTGCTCACGACCTCGCATCGCAGCCCGTTCTTGATCTGATTTTGGGCGATCAGAGGCTCGCCAGCGCGGACCCGTTTGACGCTGAGTGTTGCTGCCGGTAGAGTCGGAGATTGGCTCAATTGCTTGGGTTTGAGCGGGGTTTTTTCCCGCTCTGCAGCTGAACCGTGTTCCGTTCTCTGTTTGTGCGATGGTGTCCATGTCCGCGTTTCCGCGTCGTGCGCTGATCAGTGTGAGTGACAAGTCGGGCCTGGCCGAGTTTGCCAAGGGGCTGGCCGATCTGGGCTTTGAGATTCTCTCGACAGGGGGAACCTCGAAGTTCCTGAAGGACCAGGGGCTCAAGGTTATTGATGTCTCGGCCTACACCGGCTTCCCCGAGATCATGGACGGACGGGTCAAAACGCTGCATCCCAAGATCCATGGGGCGATCCTCGGGCGACCCGATCTGGAACATGATGCAGCTGCGATTCGTGAGCATGGGATCATCCCATTTGAACTGGTGGTCGTGAACCTGTACCCGTTTGAGCAGACGGTCGCCAAGCCGAACGTCTCGATCGACGATGCGATCGAGAACATCGATATCGGTGGCCCCAGCATGGTCCGCTCGACCGCCAAGAACCACGCGTATGTCGGGATCGTGACTCAGCCCGAACAGTACTCACGCGTGCTCGACTCGCTGCGGGGGGAGGGGCTTTCGCTCGCCTTCCGTCGTGAGCTGGCTCTGGAAGCCTTCCGCATGACGGCTCGCTATGACCGGGCGATTGCAGATTACTTTGACCGCATCACGGCGACGGACGAGACGCTGCGTCCGTTCCCGGCCGAGCTGGGGCTCTCATTTGTGCGGCAGGACGTTCTGCGTTACGGCGAGAACCCGCACCAGACAGCTGCGTTCTATGTGGAACGAAACCCACCACTGGCTTCGCTCGCGGCTGCAGAAAAGCTGCATGGCAAAGAGTTGTCCTATAACAATCTGCTCGACCTCGATGCCGCGATGGCCATCGTCCGCGAGTTCACCGAGCCCGCAGCTGTGGTCATCAAGCACAACAACCCGTGCGGCTGTGCGATCGGGGCGACACTCGACGAAGCGTTCCATAAGGCATACGAAGGGGACCCGATCAGTGCCTTCGGTTCGATCCTCGGGTTTAACCGGACGGTCGATGTGAAGACCGCTGAGCGGTTGTGCGAGCCAAACCGCTTCATTGAATCGATCATCGCTCCCGGTTACGAGCCCGCTGCGTTTGAGATGCTGACCACGAAACCCAAGTGGAAGAACAACGTCCGGTTGCTGCGTTGTCCCGATTTCACGGCAGATCAAGCGCGCTCGTTTGAATACCGCCGCGTGACAGGCGGTCTGCTGGTCCAGGAGCGTGACGATCAGCCTGAGGATCCGACCACCTGGAAGGTGGTCACTGACCGGGCTCCAACCGCAGCCGAGATGCGGGACCTGGCATTTGGCTGGAATGTCAGCAAACACGTGAAGTCAAACGCGATCGTTCTGATCAACGGGGGAATGGTCGTCGGAGTGGGAGCTGGGCAGATGAGCCGCCTCGATTCCTCGTGGATCGCGGCTCATAAGGCCGGAGACCGCAGCAATGGTTCAGTCGTCGCCAGCGACGCGTTCTTCCCGTTCCGCGATGGTATCGATGCCGCGGCCAAGGCGGGCGTCACAGCTGCGATTCAACCCGGTGGATCCAAGATGGATGCCGAAGTCATCGCTGCCTGTAACGAGCATGGCATCGCGATGGTCTTCACCGGCCGCCGCCACTTTAAACACTGATTGATTGAGTCGTGACTCTCGGATTCTTGTGAAAACAGCCAGCCTCTCGGGTTTTGAGAGGCTGGCTGTTTGTTTTGAGTGACCTCAGAGAACGTGGTACGTCTTCCGTAGGACAGACATTCCTGTCTGTCTCGACCGAATAAGACGATGCATGCGACAGGCTGGGCGACTAAGGAATAATACGCTCCACGACACATGTCACCGGCGTTCGCAGGCTCTGGGCGACGACGCAGTAGCGTTCCGTGAGCTCCTGGAGCTTAATCAGAGTCGAGTCATCGGCAGCGGTTTGAAGTTCGATCACAAGCCGGATGGCGATGAACCCCACGGGCACCTCGCGGCTGACGCCCAACGTGCCTCGGAAGTCGATCTGTCCCTCAGCTCGAATTCGCCCCGTCGTGAACTCGATCCCCATCGCAGTCGACACGACACAGGCCGTCGTCCCGGCACAGCCGATGAGAGCCTCCAGCAGCATCTGGGCACTGCATTTCCAGTGTCCGTCGCCGCCGGTCATTTCATGCAGGCCAGCCTCGACGATGGGGCCGTGACTAGTCGGGATACGACAAATGCACAATTCACGATCAAGTTCGCCCCGGGCCACCATCAACGTTTGCGCCGATGCCGGATCTTCGCGGAACCGGGCCTTGATCGGAGCCTGCATCGCGCGGAGTTGTTCGGGAGTCATGGCGAGCCTCGGGGCGAATGAGGTGGTAAGTAACACCTTTCACACTAACCCGAAGCGTCAGCGAGGGCGAGCGCAAGTGGAAATCGAACTCAATCGACTGGCAATCGGATGATTGGCGTTGGACGGGTAGAGAACGTCCAGAGACGACCGTCTCGCTGACGCTTGGTGTTGGTGAGCGGAGCATGACGGCCCGTACACGATCAGCGGCCGCCTTCGCGGAGACGGGGGTCGGTGGCCTCCTGCAGGGCTTCACCAATCACATTGTAGGACAGCACGGTCAGGAACACCGCCAGTCCGGGATAGACCGTCAGCCACCACAGCTGATAGTTGCCATGGGCGGAACTCAGCACGCTCCCCCAGCTCGGATTTGGGGGTGGGGCTCCGAAGCCGAGAAAGCTGAGGGAGTTCTCGAGCAGGATTGCCGACGCGATGCCGAAGGTCACCGGTACCAGCACCGGAGCAAGGGCATTCGGCAGGATGTATCGCAGGATGATCTTAATCGGCGAGATCCCCGAGACTCTCGCAGCTGCGACGTAATCGGCCTGTTTGATCTTGAGGAACTCCGCCCGCATCAGTCGCGAGATTCCCGGCCAGCCGGTCGCACCGATGATGACCATGGTGTGCCAGATCGTGGGGCGTTGAATCAGTGAGTAAAGAGCCAGGATTAACACCAGTGTCGGGATGCACATCACCACTTCCGTGAACCGGCTAAGCAGGGAATCGATCCAGCCGCCGAAATATCCACCGATGGCCCCGATCAGCATGCCGATCGCCGTGGCGATTCCCATCGAGACGAATCCGACGAGCAGCGCAATGCGAGTCCCATGGACCATCTTGGCAAAGACATCGACGCCCGTTTCATCGGTGCCGAACAGGTTCATCTTCGTGGGTCCGCTCTGGTCACCTCGTGGGTTTCCCGGACGGTTCGGCCACTCGTTGTCCTCGACCCGGCGATAGGGATCGTTGAATGACAACGGCCAGACGGCCCAGCTCTGTGGATCTTTCTTGGGCAGGTTGAGTGGGTAGCGTTTGCGGAACCGGTCCTTCTGGAAGATGGGGTTCTCCCAGGACTCGTTGAAGTAACTCATCGCCGGGAAATAGATCTTGCCCTTGTACTTGCAGACGATGGGCTTGGTCCCGGCAATGGCTGGGGACAGGATCGCAATCAGAGCCAGAATCGAGACCACGCCCAGAGCAATCACAGCTTCCTTGCGACGTAGGAACCGCCGCCAGGTCTCTTTCCAGAAACCAACCGATTGGGATGCAGGTCGTGGGCTGGGTGTCGGTGTGCTCATGGACAAGTTTTCAACGCGATTCATTCGGGGCATCTCAGTCGATGCGTTTCTCCTGAGGCAACTTGAATGCCGTTCCGCGAAACTTAGCCTCCGCTGTCTTCGATTCTCACGCGAGGATCAACCAGGGCATACAACAGATCGGCCAGCAATTGTCCCGCGAGAGTCAGCACCGAGAAAATCAGCGTGAGTGCCATGATGACCGGGTAGTCACGCTCGAGGATCGCGGAGAAGTACAGCTGTCCGAGGCCTGGCCAGTTGAAGATTCGTTCGATGATGACCGAGCCACTGAGCAGGGCAGGGAGGCTCAGCCCAATCTTGGTCACAAAGGGAATCAGCGTGTTCCGAAAGGCATGTTTCACGATAACAGCGAACGGGCCGAGGCCTTTCGCCTGAGCCGTGCGGATGTAATCCTGGCGGATGACTTCCTGCATGTTGGCCCGGATGAAGCGGGTGTAGTACGCCAGGCTGCCATAGGTGAACACGATGATTGGCAGCACCGAGTGCCGGATGATGTCCCACGCTTTTCCGCCAGAAGAAAACGTGTCGTACTCATCCGACTTCATTCCATAGAGCGGGAGCCAGCCGAGTTTGACCGCAACGATCAGCTGGAGCATCAACGCGGCCACAAAGCTCGGAAAGGAGTAGAGGACATACAACGTGATCCCCGTGATCCGTTCGTCCCACTTGCCAGCTCGGGCCACCGATAACAGCCCCAGCGGAATCGAGATGATGTACGCCAGCAGCAACGATGTGGACGAGAGCATCAGCGTGGGGCCCAGTCGCTCCCCGATCACTTCACTAACGGGGCGTTTCCGGGCGAAGGACCGTCCCATCTCGCCACGGGCCATGTCGAACATCCAGTGGGCGTACGCGGTGTACCACGGCTTGTCGAGGCCGTACTGCTTCAAGAGAGCCTGGCGGTCGGCTTCGGAAATCTGGCGTTTGATGTCGCCTCGATCCTCGACCATCGTGATCGGTGATCCAGGCATCGCGCGGACGAGCCCGTAGACACCAAACGTGATCAAGAGCAGCGTGAGAAATCCGATCGACAATCGCCGGATCAGAAAATCGAGCATGCCAGGGGTCTCCGTCTTTTGTGAGTGTGACCGATTGCCGGCCTGGGCCGACTGTGTTCGGTCCTACTTTCCCTTGGCCTTCCAGATCGAACTGATTCCGGGCGAGTAGTGGAACGGTCCCCGCGGGCTGTACATGTAACCTCGCAAACTCTTGTTAAAGGCGTACATCGAACTGCGGTAGTACAGCCACGTATAGGGCTGGTCTTCCCACAGGATCGTGGCGATTTGACGATAGATTTCCGCTCGTT
>CANJZR010000140.1 GCA_947479075.1 Planctomycetaceae bacterium | reverse complement strand
TGTACAAGGCTCGTCCCGCTGTCGAAAAGCGGGCTCAGGAACTGGCAGACATCGTGACGAAGTCCGACAAGCCGATGGCGGAAGCTCTCTCTGAACAGACCGTCACGGGTGTGGAAAAAGAGAAGGGGATCTTCGTCACCGTCAAATCGACGGGTGACTTCTCCTGGCTCCAGCGGTCGATGACCCCGAACCAGTTTAATCAGGACAACTCGCCCCGCTTTGGAACGATCCAGGGGGTCGAAAAGGCCAACGAGAAGTTCATGGAAAAGGTCTTCAACGAGATGCAGCCTGGCGGGACCGCCGTTGTGCCGAATGCGGATCGCTCGATCTACTATGTGGTGCACATCGACAAGCGGACCCCCAGCACCGAGGCCGAGATCGCTGTCATGCAAAAGCAGTTCCTGGAAAGTCAGGGGGAACTGTCGCGGTACGCTGATGGAATGTCTCGATCGAACGATGGCAGCTATGTCGATCGCCTGTTTGTGAAGCACGGCGTGAAGATGTCCCTCCCGGAAGGTCGTGGCGAAGACGAATAACTGGGATCCCGACTCAACAGTCCCCAGGCCGATTTTCGGTCTGGGGATTTTTTTTGGTAGAGACTCCGCTGACCTCCACCCCGCATTTGTGACTGATTCGATTATTCCGTTTGTAGCGGCCAGTCCGGACATACTGGCGGTAACGCCTGGAGCAGCCGATACCGATCAGGGAAGAAACCCCGTCAGGAGGACTGAGTGATGGCCGCAGTAGACCCCAGTTGGCAAGTTGTCGTCGAGCGTAGCCTCAACGAGTTACTGGTGTGGGTGGGGTTCGGCACGATCGTGGGGCTCACTGCCAAGGCCATCATGCCGGGCAAAGATCCGGGGGGAGCTGTGGCGACCCTGATGATGGGGATTGTCGGAACCGTAATCGGGTGTGGGACGCTCGCATTCTTCCTGCCCAGTGCCAAGATCACGCCGATCAGTCCCTGGGGATTTATCGCGGCGACGAGCGGATCCTTCCTCCTGCTGGCGTTCTATCGCATCCTCAGTCTGGGGAGTCGCCAGAAGGTTGATGTGGTGATTGAAAACTCCAACCCCGGACGGACTCGGGGGCCTCAATCCCAGATTCGGCAGCTTGTCCGAAACTTGTAAGTGACTTGTTGGACGGTGTTTCGGCCTGCTGAAGTCAAATTCGGGGCGATTAACACGCACGGAATCTCACTAATTGATACAACCGAACCCGACTTGATCGAGGATGTGTTTTTGCAGCACCAGTAATCGCCGCAGGTCACCGGGATAGTGAACTAGGTTTCATTTGAGACCGGCATCCAGGGGTTGCCAGCCTCATGACCTGAGGTGATTGATGATTGCAGAACCACTCAAGCGTTCGAAAATATTCGTCAACCGTGGAATCCAGGGTTCCATGGCACTGCGCTTTGGCATGTACTGGGTGGTGTATCACATCTGCCTGTGGCATGGCGCGTTCATGTACTTCGTTCTCCGGTCGAGGCTGTCCCAGCTGACGGGGGGAGAAGACCCGATGATGTCGATCGGTGAACTCTATGGAAAGTTCATGGTCGAATACCTGCCCCTGACTGTGACGGCGCTGCTGTTGTTGCCCGTCGTGATCTATGAAATGGTGCGCCAGACCCACCGCATTGCGGGGCCACTGGTTCGCTTCTCGAATGCCATGCAGGAGATGCAGGACGGCAAGGTCATTCAGCCCGTGAAGCTGCGGGAAGGTGACATGCTGACCGACTTCGAGTCGCTCTTCAACGAGTTCGTTGAGTTTCACCAGGCGAAGATGAAGTCTGCGGGAGAACAAACTGTCGTGCCGAAAGCGACCGAGTTCGAGCGTCAGCTGGTCGCTTCAAACGCGGACTGAATGTGGTCGACTATCGGCTTTTCGCCGGTCCGCCAGACAATCGCCACGACATCGAACCGGCACCGATGCTGGTGGAGTTTGTGCTGCTGCAGCCACATAGTGGCAGCGCGGGTAATCTGCCGCTGTTTGGCTCGGGTGACTGCTTCTTCGGGGCGGCCTTCCGTGTGTTCGGAACGGGTCTTCACCTCGACGAAGACGATCGTGTCTCCGTCCCGCGCGATGAGATCGATTTCTCCGCAGCGATTGCGGCAGTTTCGAGCCAGGATCACGTACCCTTTGCCCTTGAGCGTTTGGGCTGCCAACCGCTCGCCCCGGTTACCGAACAAGTGATTCAGCCAGCCACGGGGCAGCATTTCATCCCTCCAGATCTGTCCTATCATACGAAAACACCCTCGAACCAAAAGGTTCGAGGGTGTTTGTTTTACAGGCCGTCGGATCATCTGACAGATCACACGATACGAAGCCGATGGCTGCTCTATGCGTCCAGCAGACCCTTGCCCTTGAGGTAGGCAATGACATCGTCAGCCAGTTCGTCGATGCCCTTGTTGTTCGCATCGAGGACCAGTTCGGCCTTCTCGGGGGCTTCGTACGGAGAGTTCGGATCGATGCCGGTGAAGTTCTTCAGCTCACCAGCACGAGCCTTCTTGTAGAGGCCCTTGGGGTCGCGCTTCTCGCAGGTTTCCAGCGAGGCGTTGACGTAGATCTCGTGGAATTCGCCGTTCGGGAAGAGAGCCCGAACCGCATCACGGTCTGCCCGGTAAGGCGAGATGAACGCGGTCAGAGCGATCACGCCGGCGTCTGCAAACAGCTTGGCCACTTCGCCGATGCGGCGAATGTTTTCCGTGCGGTCATCTGCACTGAAGCCCAGGTTCTTGTTCAGTCCCATCCGGATGTTGTCACCATCCAGAATGTAGGTGTGCTTGCCAATTGCGTGGAGCTTGTGGTCGACGGTATTGGCGACGGTGCTCTTACCGGAAGCGCTCAAACCGGTGAACCAGAGAACTGCCACTTTGTGACCATTCAACTTCTGGCGATCCGCGCTGGACACGCGGTGATCGTGCCAGGTGACATTGGTGGCCTTTTGTTCCGCCATCTCGGGAAAACTCCTGAACTTGTGAGGGGGACCGGACCGCGCGACCGCAACACAGCGATCCAATCGTCTGCTCCTCCAAAGCGTCGGTCCCGCTTATGTGAGGGAGGAAGTGAAGCTCGGATGCTAGAGCATGCCGGTCTGCGGGGGAAGACGGGCCGGGGAGTTTTCAGATTTCAGGTGATCCCGTAATCGAGAGCTCCAGCTCCCAGTGGACAGACTGGATCGTCAGGAGTGTGAATTCCCTCGTATTGATCGGGGAACATTGATCGATAGCCGGGACAGCTGAAGCGGTTATCCGCATTCCGTAGCAGCTGTCTGCTGGGTAATTTGCTTGGAAAATGCAATGCGCAGCACGGTAATCTGCGGGAACTCGGCCAGAAGTTCAAACCGGGCTCATGTCGGGTCTTGAACGCCGTCCAGAATGTCGTCAGGATGCAAGTTGAATGGGCTTCAAACGTGGAGAAAAGGCGAAACGCTCTCGAATTGACTCGCTGGATGCGAATTCAACAGGAACTCAGGAAGAGGATTCCAGACTTCCTCTCAACGTGATGGCGATTCTAAGGGACGAGACTGATGATCTTGAATGTTCATCCAGACGGGGGACCAGTCCCGGAATCGTCGTCCGATAAATCGCAATGGGGACGTTTGAGGCATCTCTTTGTCGAGACCTTGAGCGAATCTTCCGATTTTTCCAGCAAGATCGTCATGCTCGATCCGTCGAGCGGGGACGCAACGGTCAGGACGTGGGAACAGCTGGAATTCCCCGAGAACCTGCAGTCCTGGGTCGACCGCTACCGGCAGGTCGGACAACGCGACATATATTTGTGGCGGTGGTGTCTGTTTGCCGTCGACTTGATCACGCTCTCGTCCGTGGACCCGGAGCTGATGGTCGCGTCTCGGGACATCAAGTTCCTGATCGGGATGTTCAACTGCCTGATCGATGATGTGGCCGACCAGGATCACAATCATCGGTTCGTGCGGTCATTGCTGACACTGACACGTGGCGGGACTCCGCAAGGAGAGACCCCCGCGGAGCGTCAGCTGGCGGAGTTCGTGACTCAGGTCTGGAACGAGATCTGGAAGCGGGCCGCCGAGTTGCCTCGGTTTCGTGAGTTCGAGCCACTTCTCGCATTCGACTTGCGCCAACTGTGTACGACGGTCGAGCACTCTGACCTGACTACCCAGCTGCCGGAGCTGATGAATCGGATCGAACACGATCTGTATTCGTCACACGGAATGATGGTGACGGTGGCGGCAACGGTCGACCTGATGGCGAGTCCTGCCTTCCACCGCCAGGACTTGAGCGGGTTGCGTTCGCTGCTCTGGCATGCGGAGTCGATGGCCCGCATCGGCAACATGGTGAGTACCTGGGAGCGTGAGATCGCCGACGGCGATTTCTCCAGCGGAGTGTTCATGGAAGCCTTGTGGCAGGGCAACATTCGTCCGACCGATCTGCGGGCGGAGAATGAAGAACAGCTGGTCAGGATGATCATCGCATCGGACATCGAGGGTGATTTCCTCCGGCGTTGGGAATCCCATCGGACGGAGGTTCGTCAGTACGGCGAAAAATTGAGTTCCATCGACATCGAGGACTACATCGGGCGGCTCGACGGTTTGCTCGAAAGCGAAATCTTCAGCCACGGGCAGAAATGAAACCCGTGGCAGCCTGATGACTGCCAGTGGGGTGACGTGCCGTGATCGAATGGATCTACCGCAAAAGTCACCGAAACTTTGTGACAGTCATGATGATTACGACCCGGTTGATCGGGTCGATCGGTGGCGGCTTTGTTCTGTTTTATGTGATCCTCTCCACAGAGATGCCCAGCGAGGTGAAGCACCGCTTCCTCGATCTCGGATACTTTCTGGTGGTGTTGGCCGTCGCGCTGACGGTCCCCGTTTCGTGGATGCACACCAAGCGATTACGTTACGCGCTCGGGCTGATCGCCGAGGAAAAGCCGGTTTCACCGATACTGGCCAAAGCCGCCATGCTGGAAGCAGTACGTTTTCCGCTGCGCCAAAACATCCTTGAAGCGATCTTCGTCCCGCTGACATCGACGCTGCCTATGTGCCTGGCGATGTCCAGTCAGTTTGGCGTTTCCAAAGACTTCATCATCCAGATTATCCTTGCCTCATTTCTGGGGATTGGCCTGGTCCTGCTCATCACGTTCTTCGGAAGTGAACAATGGATGAGCGTGGCGATCGGCGACTTAATGAAGCGCGGGGGCCAGATCGATTTCGATGAGCTGCCGAGAAGTCGCCTCAAATCGCGGATCATGTTGTGTTTCTCGATCATCATCCTGATAACGGGGGTGTTGATCGGGGCTCTCGTGCACAAAGAGACATTCGACCTGACTCGCGTGTCGAGTATCGCGAGAGCCGTTCAGGACCTCCGAGCGAACGCCACGATCGTGACTCTCGGTGCGATTATCGTCGGGGGCCTGTATTCCCACTGGCTGGCTCAGTCGATCACCGGTCGTCTCAATCGGCTCGTCGCAATCATGAAGTCCGTGCAATCAGGCGATCTGTCGGTACGAGCGATGCCGACGGGGAACGATGAACTCGACCTGCTGGCGCGGCGGTTCAATGACATGATCTCGGTGCTGGATCAGCAGGCTCGTCAGGTGCGGGACCTGAACACCACTCTGGAGCATAAGGTTGATTCAAGGACATACCAGTTGCAGATGTCCCTGAATAAGCTGCAGGAGCTCGATCGGCTGAAAACCGAGTTCTTCTCGAATGTGAGCCACGAGTTGCGAACGCCATTGATGATGATTCTGTCACCAATCAGGCAGGTCCAGGTCGCAGCCGCGGACGAACTCGATTCGCGTTGCCGTTCATTGCTCGATGTCGCTCACAACAACGGTCACCGACTGCTCAAACAAATCAATCAATTGCTCGAGTTCAGCAAGATCGAGGCCGGACGGGCCAAGGTGATCGAAGGTCCGGTCGATCTGAATGAAATCGCACGTCGACTGGCATATGCCGCCCAGCCGCTGGCCGAACAGCGGGGAGTCCAGCTGGACATCGATCTCGATTCCTTGATGCCGGTGACCAATTCGGACGAAGACAAACTCGATATCATCCTGACGAACCTCGTTTCCAACGCGATTAAATTCACTGCGGCGGGCGGACACATCTGGGTGAAGTCACAGGTGGTGGCGAGTCCGCATCAGACTGGAAAACGGTTACTTGTCAGCGTTGAGGACACCGGGCGTGGCATCGCCGAACAAGATATCCCCCGCCTGTTTCAGCGATTTGTTCAGTTGGATGGTTCGACCTCACGTGAATACTCGGGAACGGGGCTCGGGCTGGCCCTTGTACGCGAACTGATCGAGTTGCTGGGAGGCACGGTGGGAGTGACCAGCAAGCTGGGAGTGGGGACCAAGTTCCAGATCGAACTGCCTTTCAAGCAACCCGTTGAAAAAGACGAGGTGATTGAATCACCATCCGGATTAATTCGTCAGGAATCGTTCGCCGACCTGCAGTCCCGTCGAATCGATGTGCATGGTGGACGAAGGCCGTCCGTCTCGCCCTTTGCTCAGTCGGTTCTCATTGTTGACGACAACCCGCAGATTCGAGACTTGCTCGTCGATCTCCTCTCCGCGGAGTACAACGTCATCACCGCTGAAGACGGGATGCATGCTCTGGCGGAGCTCGAGCAGAAGACTCCTGATTTGATCATTTCCGATGTCATGATGCCGTACATCGATGGCCAGGAGCTCTGCCGTCGTGTGAAGGGGAGTCGTGAAACCGCCAATGTGCCATTCATTCTGCTGACCGCACGATCTAAAACGAGCATGAAGATCGAAGGGCTCGATTGTGGCGCAGAAGACTATATCTGTAAGCCGTTCGAAGACGCGGAGCTGATGGCTCGCGTGCGGGCACTGCTGCGAGTGCGGCGTGCCAATGTTCAGCTCGACCAGCGCAATTCCGAACTCGAAAAGATCAACAAGGACCTCAAACAGGCCCAGAAGCAACTGGTTCAGGCCGAGAAGCTCAGCTCGCTCGGACAGCTGGTGGCGGGCCTGGCCCACGAGATCAACAACTCGATCAACGCCGTTTACAACGGTGTTCCCGCGATGAAGATGCGGCTGAAGAAACTGCGGATTGGTTTGGTCAAGAACATCGGGGATGGAAACCAATCATCGCTTCCCCCTGATCTGGACACGAGCTTTGAGAAGCTCGATATGCTGGCGAACGTCATCGCGGATGGTGCCGAGCGAACCGCCCGGATCGTGAGTGATATGAAGACCTTTGCCCATCCCGGTCGAGATCGAGATGAGGACTTCGATCTGCACCGCGCCCTCGATCTGTGCTTGAATCTTTCCACCAAGCAATCAGAGTCGAAGATTCACGTCGTTCGCGAGTATGGCGAGGTCCCGATGATTCACGGACCCTATGGTCAGCTGCACCAGGTGTTCTTGAATCTGATTTCAAACTCAGTCCAGGCCATGAAAGGCGGCGGTACACTGACCCTGCATACGGAGGTGGTCGACAGCTTCATCACCATCCGGATCCGTGACACTGGCACGGGCATCCCCGAAAAGATCCGCAATCGCATCTTCGAGCCGTTCTTTACGACCAAGGCTCCGGGGGTGGGAACCGGACTTGGCCTGTCCATCAGCTACAGCATCGTGACCAAGCTGGGTGGGACGATTGAGTGTGAAAGTGAATTGAGTCACGGCACAGAGTTCGTGTTGAGAATTCCGCTGCCGGTCAATCTCAAGTCCAATGAATCGCACGATGCGATTCCGATGGGGATGGTTTAAGCCAAAGACGTAAGGCGGAAATCGTCGATCTTTAGATGGGCGGGCGAATGTCAGCTGGATGGCATCGAGTGTGTCGCTATGGCGTCGATCTCGTGCCCGATCGCAGGAAGTTCAAGTCGAGCATTCCACGTTCCAGTAGTGTCTCCATGAACGTCGGCAGGTAGCCCGTCGCGACAAGTTCCTCGCCTGGGCGGCGGGTGAAGATGTCGTGGATGATGATTTTGGACTGGCGTTCGTCGTAGCGCACGATTTCGCTGATCTGAGTGACGATCCGTTGTCCGCCAGGCAGTCGTGTGATCTGGACAGTCACGTTGATCGCTGACGCAATCTGGCGATGGATGGCGACCACGGGTAGCTCCACTGCCGAAAGTACCAGCACTTCAAGTCGCTTGATCGTCTCTTCCGAGCTGTTGGCGTGCAGCGTGGTCATCGAGCCATCGTGCCCGGTGTTCATCGCCTGCAGCATGTCGAGGGCCTCCAGCCCGCGGCATTCCCCGACAAGGATCCGGTCCGGCCGCATACGCAAAGCATTCTTGACGAGATCGCGAATCGTGTACTCCCCCGCCCCCTCCACATTCGCGGGGCGGGTTTCGAGCGACACGACGTGGTCCTGCCGCAGCTGGAGTTCCTGCACATCCTCGACAGTCACAATGCGTTCGCGGGCCGGGATGAAGGACGACAGCACGTTGAGCAGCGTCGTCTTCCCCGAGCCGGTCCCGCCGCTGACCAGAATATTCTTGCGGGCGATGACACACGCCCGCAG
>CANJZR010000139.1 GCA_947479075.1 Planctomycetaceae bacterium | reverse complement strand
TCCGCGGAGAGCGGCGTCGGCAGCAGAGTACAAACTGTCGTCTGCCAGCTTCGACTGGGGCCACTTTTCCCCGACTGCCAGGAATTTCTGCTGAGCTGAATCAAACTTTTTGAGCTGGGACTCGCACTCGGCCCAGTGATACATCGTCTTGGCCCCGAGTTCATATTCCTTCGCAGCCTTGGCCCCCATCTCAGAATCGATGGCTTTTAGATCCACAACGGGGACTTTTGCCGAGAGCCCTTCAAAGACCTTAGCAGCACCCTCCCAGTCAGATTTTGACTCATAACACATGCCGATCCAGAATGTCGCATTCAACTCGTTCGTCTTACCTGCAGCTGCCGCTTCGAAGCGTTTCTGCGCCTCGGCGAAATCTTTCAATCGGTAGTGACTATAACCGGCATTCAGCTGGGCATCGGACAAGAGCGGGCTCTTCGGAAACCGGGTCAGCAGTTCATCGAAGGTTTTCGCGGCCGCATCGAACTTCTCGGTTTGATACTCGGCAGTCGCTCGCCCGAACAAAGCCTCGGCGGCCCGGGGATGGTTGGAGGCCGCCACCTGCTGATAGTACTCCGCCGCTTTATCATCCTGCCCCATGGCTTCGAGAGCCCGGGCCAGATGGAACTTGGCCTCGATCTGCTCGGCCTCGTCGGTTTTGAGGTTGAGTACGACCTCGAACGCCTGCGCGGCGCCGGGAGCGTCCTTCAGATTAAGACGGGCCTCACCCAGATACTGCCAGCCCCAAACGGCCAGTTCATGATTCGGATAGTCTTTGACAAAGCGTTCCAGCTCGACACTGGCCGCCGTGGAGTCATTGAGAAAGTAGCTGCACTCGCCGATACGGTAAGCGGCCAGGGGCGCATCAGTGTGCTTCGGATGTGCTTCCAGGAACTGGCGAAATACTGTCCGGGCCTCCTCATATCGCTGCGAATGAGTGAGTGCCTGCCCCAGATAAAGCTGGGCCAGAGGAGCCTTGGGATGCTCGGGTGACTGCTTGAGGAATTGTTGAAACCCGAGCGCGGCTGTACTCCAGCGTTTCTGCTCATACAGATTGAGCGCCGCGTTGTAATCATCCAGAGGCGCAGCCAGCACGAAGGACGAGCAGGCCCCCCACAGAACCACGCACACGATCCAGGCTGCCGACCAACGATTCCTCATCATGCTCGATCCGTTTCACGCAGAGACTACAAGGCCGGTCCATCAGGCTGTTACCGTGTCCAGTGCCCTCTGGGGCATACGCCATCCGAACGGACATGGATCCCAGACCGGTTGAGCCATCTTGACCGCCAGTCTCGGAAACTCTACCCCTGTGCAGTTGCTTCCTTCAAGGGGGACCGGGCAAAAAATGGTTCTAAAGTCGATTCGAATAAGAGCTTTATGTCGCACAGGCAGACTCGATGGGCGATCACATCACAGGCGGGATCGCCCCCTTTGAACACCGCGTCATCGTCACCGAGGAGCCGGTGAGGAGCCAGGACTACCAGCGCTCGACCGGACCGTTGGGGACGGGGACGTGCAGATCGGGCAGGCGACCGTCGCGGTTCATTCCCTTGGGACCTGCCGCAGAAATCTTGGCGAGGACCGCTTCGACCTCATCCGGAGTACAGGCGTCCTGGTACTCGTTTCGGAGTTCTGCAGAAACTCGCATCGCCTTGAGGTACCAGTGAGCCATCTTGCGGAACAGTCGGATGCCGCGATCAGGCCCCTGCTGGTCCTCGAAGTATCCGAACTGTCGACGGAACAACTGCATGCGGTCGTCGAAAGAGCCGGGCGGACCGCACTGGCCAGTGGTCTCCCACTCGACCAGCTGGCGGAAGATCCAGGGATTCGCGAGGGCTCCACGACCGATCGAGATCGCATGGCACCCTGTTACCTGAAACATTCGCTCCGCATCGGCGATCGTACGCACGTCACCATTACCCACGACCGGAATACGTTCCACAGCCTCGACGACCTGCCGAATCCCATCGAGGTTGACCACGCCGGTAAAGCCCTGGGCTCGAGTGCGTCCGTGGATCGCGACAGCTGCGACGCCGATCTGCTCGAATTCACGAGCGAACTGCGGAGCAGTGATCTGTGTGTCATCCCAGCCGAGTCGCATTTTGACAGTCACCGGGACCCGCACGGCGTCGACCACGGACTGCACTAAGTGCATAGTTTCATTCGCCTTACACATCATCGCTGAACCGCCACCACTGGCGGTAATGCGGGCGACCGGGCACCCCATGTTGATGTCGATGGAGTCGACGCCGTACTCCTCCAGATACTGCGCGGCGTCCTTCATGATCGCCGGATCGCCACCAAAGATCTGCACCGCAAACGGTCGATCTTCGGGACAGGTTTCAATCAGCTGGAGAGACTTCCAGCTGCGCTGCATCAAGGCTCGGGCACTGACGAGATCGGTCGTT
The DNA here is from genome assembly GCA_947479075.1 of Planctomycetaceae bacterium. Classification (GTDB taxonomy): domain Bacteria; phylum Planctomycetota; class Planctomycetia; order Planctomycetales; family Planctomycetaceae; genus TH-plancto1. Next base: position 6,091 of record CANJZR010000139.1, on the reverse strand, counting down.
CCCAGTCCGACCCCTCCCAACTCGCGACAGACCCGTCGAAACGAGAGGTTCGTATACCCCGCCAGCGGCGAGATCAGATAGCGGGATGGCAATCGCATCGAACCGTAGTAAATCGGTCCGGGGTGCGGCAGCTGGGGTGGCTCGACGGGTTCCATGGTGGGATTGTCCCGATGGGGGACACAGGGTTCAATGCTGGCGAGCCCTCTTGAAAGGTGAGCAGGCTGGCTCATGAAGTTAGCTAGCCTTCGCGGCCTCTTCCGCGATGATCCTTAAGCCCTCGCGCACGGTGGCCTCTGGCTGGGCGAAGTTGAGTCGCAGGCATTCGCGGCTGTGTGGCCAGTCATCATTGAGGCCGAAGAAGAAATATTCTCCGGGAACGATCAAGACCTTGCGAGCCTTCAGCCGTTCGTACAACTCGCGGGTCGGGATCTTCATGCCCCGCAGCCACAACCAGTGGAAGAACGCCCCCTCACTGGCATGCATTGCCCAGTCGACACCGCAGGCGTCGAACGCCTCGGCCGCCCAGACAGCTGCGGCCCGGCTTTTCTCTTCGTAGAACGGTTTGAGGATCTCAGGACCGAAGCGCAGGATCTGGCCGTTCTCGACCAGCGGCAAGACGAGTTGCTGGCCGACATTCCCGTTCGCCAGTCCGGTAATCGCCGTCATGGCTGCCACGGCGGACGCGATCTCCGGTGGAGCAATCACCACGGCCGTGCGAGTCCCTGGCAATCCGAGTTTGGAGAGACTGAGCGTCAGAATCGTATGCGGAGCCCAGAACGGCTCGGCGGGGACGAACAGCACTCCGGGAAACGGAGCCCCGTACGCATTATCGAGGATCAACGGGATTCCCCGGCTTTCGGCCAGTGACGACAGATGTCTAACCTCATCATCGGTCAGCACATTCCCGGTCGGGTTCGTCGGGCGGGAGACGGCGATCGCTCCGACGTCGTGCTGCTGAAGTGCCTGCTCGACCGCGGCGAAATCGATGCGGTACTTGAAAACCCGCGAAGATTCTCCCTTTGGCCACGAAATCGTCGGACGACAGGCCACAAACATCCCGTCTTCGATCCCCTGGTCGGCGTACCCGATGTACTCGGGACAGAGTGGCAAGAGGATCTTGCGATGCCGCCCTTTCGGAAAACTTCCGGCCAGCAGATTAAAAATCTGGAAGAAGGCTGTCTGACCACCGGTTGTGATCGCCAGATTCTCCGGGCCAATCTGCCAGCCGAATGTCTCACGCAAGAGCTTCGCCAATGCTGACAGGAAACGCGGATTCCCCTGCGGCGGATCGTAATTCCCCAGCATGCGGTCAAAACCGGCCCCGTCATCAAGCAGCGCCTGCATCCGCTCCCGCCAGATTTCCTGCATCGCGGGGACAGCTGCGGGATTCCCTCCACCCAGCATCCGCATGTCGGGCTCGATCGTCATCGCCCGCCCCAGATCATCCATCAGCGACAAAATGCCGCTCCGGGCGGTGAGCTTCTGGCCAACTGCAGAAAAAGGAAACGACATGAGAAGGTCACGCACTGGAATCCACGATCGGTGATGGCCTTCCAGACAACCGCCGGAGCCACTCGGTTCATCTCCGTGTATATCGATTCTGGAAAGTCACGCCAATGTGAGGACGACCGTTGATCGATCAGCACTGACAACTGACGACTGAATACTGACCACTGTCGACTTCACCAAAAAGAAAGAAACGGCACCGGAGGGGATCCGATGCCGTTTCTGCGAGAGATGGGGGGGAAGTGGGGTGGGAGACTAGCAGAAGGGAGAGGGGGAAGGGGGAGACGTAGTCAGTATTAGTAGGAGAAGTTGCGCGAACAGGAATCGTTCGCAGGTGGGAGGAGGAGATCTCCCGGGGAGCCGTTCCCGACTCCCCGAGGCATCTGTGTGGACTACTTGGAGGCGACAGCTGACTTGCTGATCACCAGCTTGGGGCCAGCAACCTCAGTCTTGGAGGTGGATGGCTTGTGAGCCTTCCAACCAGCAGTTTCGACGGCAGCGACCGATGCGGAAGCAGAGGCAGCACGCGGGCGAACTGGAGTTGCCGCAACTCGGCTCGGCTCGGGCGACGAGTCACGACGAATCACAGCGCGATCATTTGAGGGAGCCGCCTTGGCGGGCTTCGGGTAGGAGATGTTCTTTGGAAGCGTACCGTTCGGAGTCGGATCGTTTCCTTCAGCAGCCCGAGTGGGCTGCTTCTCTTCGACCGTCTGTGTACTGCTGGGGACCATCATCGCCCCGGTGATGGGGTCGATCTGAGCCATGCGGGTGACTGGAACCTGCACAGTTCGCATGACCTTAACCGGCTCTTGCGACGTGACCTTGACGGTCTCGTAATCGGTGTAAGCTTCGGCGACCTGCTGAGTCGTCTGATAAGCGACCATCTTGGCCACGTGCTGTGTCACCTGGCGAGTCGACTGGACAGCAACCTGACGCTGAACCGGGACGTTCACCTGGCAAACCTGGGGAACGAACTGGCGGTGAGTGATGGTGTTCGGCTGCATCGAACTCCGCATCGAGTAGCTGATGCGGTTCATGCGTCCCATCAGAGTCGGACGATTGTCGTACTGGCAAGGGGACATCTTCGCGACTGGCTGGCTGACGGTCTGCCAGCGGCTCTGGTTGATGGTCTTGGGAACCATCTCCGTCACGGTCTGGTAGCTGGTCACGGGGACTTCCACCGTCTGGGCTTCCACCACCTGGCGGTAGGCGGTCACCGGACGGGAAACCATCCGCATCTTGGTCACGGGACGCTTTTCGTCGCGTTGCACCGTCTTGAATTCGGTGACCTCCATCTGCTGTGACACCATCTGGGTCACCGGCTGATAGCAGGCACTGGCCTGGCTCACGATCGGAGCTGGAGTGGGGGTGTAGCAGGAGCAGTCGTTGAACATGCCCCATTGTGCCATGAGAGCCATCGGGCTGGACAAAGTGGCCAGCAGAGTAGCGGCCATCACGCGAGTCCGGATTCCAAACATGAGACGAATCCTGTCAAAAACGGTTCGTTGGGGGGCGAGAGTTCGACGACCCCGGTTCGCAGCCCGCATTCCGCAGCGGCCATCACCAAGGCGGGCGGTGTTGTACGGCGAATCCGAAAAACAGGTCAATAACTTGGGCGAGATTTGCCGGTCATCTTCCAAGGGTTTGTATTTGTTACAGACGCGGCTTAGACGGAGAAATGGGCTAAAGGTCAGTTATGGCCTTGTGGCGCCACTCTTTACGCTTAATGAGTGTTGCCATTTTGCAGCCAATCAACTCCAAAAGTGTGTGTACGGCGGCATCTTTGGGGCTCTTTCCGATGGAATTTGGTGATCCAGGCGCGACGATCCAGCTGCTCATGTGCCACCATATTCCCTGCGGCGCCCCGCTCGGCTGTATCGCGGTATAGATCAGTGGAACAGAAGACTGCGATGGAACGACGCCAGCTCACGTGCCGGAGATCTACCTCCTCATTGATCGGCCGAGTCAGCGTAGGCTTGGGTGTTGCTTTGTGGGAACCCGGCCGCTCACGTGTGGATCTGGCAGTTCTGGACCGGGTGATTCTATGGCTCCAGGGGCAACGTGTATTTCACCAATCACTGGTATGCAACAAGTGATGCAGGTATCGCTGACATGCGGCGCACGTCAGCCGGGCCAGACAATCCCGGGTCTGGGCTCGGAGGAGCGATCTCTTTGCAAGTTGAATTCGAGGCCGAGGCACTCACGAGTTGTGACAAACGTTACCAGCGAATTCTGAGACTGCCTGAAATCCGAGTTCGATGCCGACGTCAAGAAGATCGCGAAGAGTATTCAGCAGGCAACGAGCATCAAAGTCGCTGCACTGAAATCGGCGTACTGGCTCGCACCCAGCAAGACCGAGGTAAGATGCCCGAGATACTATTCGGCTGCATCGACAAGGCCCGCGAGAAGCTGGCCCCAAAACAGCTGGCACAAACTACCGCTGGTCTTCCGGCTCCGTCCGCAACTTCATCTCCCGAGCCTTCTCCGCGGCCTGACGCTCCTCAAAATAAGCAAGAGCCCGCTCTGTGACGAGCATCGATGAATCGTTCATCCGCATCTGGATCTCAATCACCTTGTCGTGTGATTCGATTGTCTTTCGCACTTTCTCAAGCTGAAACGCGAGAAGTCCCAGCGCAACAATTACGAGCATTCCCACCCACTGCGACAGAAATATCTGCCAGTCAACTTTCTTCGCGTCTGTGATATTCGCTACGTGACTCGTCTTGCCGTCGAAGCTCATATTTTATTCTCCCAGTCCGAACTACCTCCGCAGGATTCTAAACAGAAATTTAGCCAGAGTGGATCATCAGTCGACTAAAAAACGGTGGTTGCTGGAAAATTGTTACAAGCATTTGGAAACAGGTCACACCGAGGTGACGCCGCACTCAAAGAGTTCTCTCAATCATTTTATTAAGGGCCGTCGGCTATGGTGTGAATCTCAGAGTACGCATCGGTTCTCAGGAAAACTCAACGAATCAAGTCAGCCAAGGACAGTTATTCGTCGCGTTGCACATTGGATGGCACTTCCGGGCAGGCTTTTTTTAATTCCTACCTCACCGGCCAACAACCGAAAAGGTTGCTGCTCGTGTGTCGAATGTAATGAAGCCCACTGACAGGCTGATCGATCTGCAGCCAAACCGTAGCAGTAGCGTAGACACTTCTCACGAAACACGACCGAAAACGCTACCACCGACTGTGACAAAGATCACGTTTCCACTGAGTGACTATCACATCTGTCACTCGGCGAATTGCGAGGACAGCCACTCGCAATTTGTGAATCGCAGGACAGGGCCCCAGCTGGAGCGTCCTGTACTTTCACGCAGCCACCACGCCGGAACACCTGACGATCGTCTCGAACAGCATCCGGCCGGATGATCGCGGGTTGGAAGAGCAGCTCGCGTCCTCCGTGCAGGTCACCCCAGTCTGTCTCCCACGATCTTCGATCAGCCAGTGGTCGACGCGGATCGTGACTGAGTCTGCTTCTTGTAGGCCTGATACAGCTCTTCCATCTCGTGCAGGTTCGTTGTCTCGAAGGTCTTCCCCGCGGCGGCCAGTCCGCGTTCGATCGCTCGGAACCGGTCGGCGAACTTGCGGTTGGAGCTGCGCAGGGCCTCTTCCGGGTTGATTCCCCAACGTCTGGCAATGTTGGCCACGACGAAGAGTACGTCTCCCAGCTCCGATTCCATCCGGGCCTTGCGGGCCGGGTCGGTGACCTCTTCATCCGGGACCGGAGCCATGTCGACCGAGGCGGCGATCTGCGGCACCTCGCCGAGTTCCTCGTGAAGTTCAGCCAGTTCCTCTCGCAGCTTATCGAAGAGCATCGCCCGGTGTGGAAAGTCGTAGCCGACGCGGGCCGCTTTCTTGCTGAGGCGGGCCGCCTTCGCCAGTGCGGGCAGATCAGGCGGGATGCCATCGAGCAGCGAGGCCCGTTTCTTCTCGGCCTGTTTCGCCCGCTCCCAATGCGAAAGAACGTCATTGGCCGTGTGGGCCTGTTCCTCGCCGAAGACGTGCGGGTGGCGGTGGATCATCTTGGCGGTGATTTGCTCGATCACCTGGATGATGTCGAACCGCCCTTCGTCCTTACCGATCTGGGCGTCGAGGACGACCTGCAGCAGTACATCGCCCAGCTCCTCGGCGATCGCCTCGTTGTCATCGGCGTCGATCGCTTCCAGCAGTTCGTACGTTTCCTCCAGCGTGAACGGCTTGATCGTCCCCAGCGTCTGCGCCCGATCCCACGGACACCCGGTCGGCGACCGCAGCTGCGCGATTACTTCACAGAACTTCTGAAACGCCGGCCCCAATAGAGCCGGATCGGGAGGAGTGCCTGGTGCGGGAGTGGATGACATGAAGGAACAGTCAGGTGGTGGGGACAAAGATTCAAGTAACGGTAGTTGTTTGAGAGCAGCGAGGCAAACTTAGAGGCCCATCAGACAGTAACGTTTGGTGGCCGCCGGATGCTTAGTTGACACATCACAGCGACAAGCGGCAGACTGAATGCGGCATATCCCGACAGGTAACAGGTGAGTCAAAACCGGGATGAGCAAGCCTCTCGCAGATCCTGCCAGTTGCTGGAGAATCCAAATGC
>CANJZR010000138.1 GCA_947479075.1 Planctomycetaceae bacterium | reverse complement strand
CTTTCGCTGACCGAAGGGATGCAGTTCGACAAGGGATACATCTCCCCCTACTTCATCAACGACACCGCTTCGATGAAGGTCATCCTCGAAGACTGTCACATTCTGCTGCACGAGAAGAAGATCTCGAACCTGCGTGAACTCGTTCCGCTGCTCGAGAAGGTCGCCCACTCCGGCAAGCCGCTGCTGATCGTCGCAGAAGATGTCGACAGCGAAGCTCTGACCGCTCTGGTCGTCAACCGCCTGCGTGGCGTCCTCAAGGTCTGTGCGGTCAAGGCTCCCGGCTTCGGCGATCGTCGCAAGTCGATGCTGGCTGACATGGGCGTCCTGATCGGCGGCACCGTGATCTCCGAAGACCTCGGCATCAAGCTCGAAACCGTTGAGCTGTCGTACCTCGGCCGCGCCAAGCGAGTGGAAGTCGACAAGGACTCCTGCACGATCATCGACGGAGCTGGCAAGGAAGACGAAATCCAGAAGCGTGTCGCTCAGATCCGCAAGCAGATCGAAGCGACCGAGTCGGAATACGACCGCGAGAAGTTCCAGGAGCGTCTCGCCAAACTGACCGGCGGTGTGGCTGTGATCTCGGTCGGTGCTGCCACCGAAGCTGAGATGAAGCAGACCAAGGCCCGCATGGAAGACGCCCTGCACGCGACCCGCGCAGCTGTCGAAGAAGGCATCCTTCCCGGCGGTGGAACAGCTCTCATCCGCTCGATCCCCGCTGTCGAAGCGACCAAGGCCAAGGGCGACGAGAAGATCGGTGTCGACATTGTCGTCCGCTCGCTCACCGCTCCGATCCGCCAGATCGCTGAGAACGCCGGTGTCGACGGAGCTGTGATCGCTGACGAAGTGCGTCAACGCGACAAGAACATCGGCTACAACGCGGTGACCGCCGAGTACGTCGATATGTTCAAGGCCGGTGTCATCGACCCTGCCAAGGTCGTGAAAAACGCTCTCCGCAATGCCGCTTCGATCGCAGGCCTGATGTTGACGACACAAGTCCTCATCACCCGGACCGACGACGTTTCGGGCGGCAAGCCCAAGGCTGCCGTGGAAGGGGCTGTGAAGTAGCTCACCTCAGCCGCGAAGTGAACTCAACGAGCCACCGGTCCCCGTGATCGGTGGCTCGTTTGCTAGGAGAGTTGGGAGTTATCAGTCATCAGTTGTCAGTGTCTTTCGATCACTTGTCCAACCGGCTGCTAGCTTACCATTTCTGACAACTGAAAACTGACGACTGAAAACTCTTCCCCACCATGCCCTCCCAGCGTGACTATTACGAATGCCTTGGCGTCGAGAAATCGGCGGCAGCTGACGAGATCAAGAAGGCTTACAAGAAGCTCGCGCTGAAGTACCACCCTGACCGCAATCCGGGTGATGAGGAAGCCGTCGAGAGGTTCAAGGAAGCTTCCGCAGCCTACGATGTCCTCTCCGATGCCGACAAGCGGGCTCGGTATGACCGCTTTGGCCATGCGGGAGTAAACGGAGGCGGCGGCGGCCCGCAGTTCCACGACCTCGGCGATATCTTCGAGCACTTCGGCGACATCTTCGAAGGGTTTGGTCTGGGGGGTGGGCGTCGACGTTCACGGGGAGGAGCCCAGCGTGGGAGTGACCTGCGGACTTCGGTCACCATTGACCTCAAGCAGGCCGCGACGGGGATCGAGCGGGAAGTCGATGTCCCACGCAAGAAGACCTGCGAAAAATGTTCGGGCTCCGGCAGTGAACCGGGACACCAGCCGGAACGTTGTGACTATTGTGGCGGTCAGGGCCAGGTAATTCAGTCGCAGGGCTTTTTCCGACTACAAACCGACTGTCCGGCGTGCCGTGGCCGGGGAACAATTATCCGGCACAAGTGCAACGGCTGTTTTGGTTCGGGCCGGGTCGACGAAAAGGTCACTCTCAACGTCAAGGTTCCGGCCGGAATCGACAATGGCATGCAGCTGTGCCTCCGAGGCGAAGGCGAGTCAGGAGCGAACGGCGGGCCGCGCGGCGACCTGTACGTCGACGTTCATGTGCGGCCCCACTCGGTCTTCAAACGTGAGGGTGTCCACCTGCTCTGTCAGGTTCCGGTCAGCTACACGCAGGCCGCCCTGGGCTCCAAGATTGAAATCCCCCTGCTGGAGGGAAAAACCAATGTCGAACTGTCCCCTGGAACACAACCCGGTGAAGTCATACGTCTCCGAGGAAAAGGGATGCCTGATCCACGCGGCGGACGTACCGGGGATCTCCACCTCGAAATCCAACTCGTCGTCCCGAAAAAGCTGGATGCCGAACACGAAGCAGTCCTCCGTCAGCTGGCCACGCTGGAGCAGGCCAACGTAATGCCGCACCAGAAGAGCTGGTTCGACAAAGTGAAAGCCCTGTTCACTGGTGACGAAGATGAAGCCTCCTAGTCCCCGGCAACGGAGCTGGACGTAGGACGGGCATTCCAGCCTGTCCCGTTCAGCAGCGAACTCCGAATGACGTTGCATCCTCCCAGTTCCCGTCAGACACACACACTGACCTCGAACAACTGACATCCCTCCTGAGACTTGTCTCATGTCTAACACTCCTGAACGCCCCTTCGACCCCGCTTCTGATGCTGAGTCTCCGGAGATCCTGTCTGCTGACATGAGTTCTCCCGACGAGATCACCAGTCTCGCGGATCAGCTCGCAGCTACGCAGGCCGAGAGGGACGAGAACTATCAGAAGTACGTGCGTGCGCTCGCCGACATGGACACCTATCGCCGGCGAGTCATGAAGGAGCGAGAGGACGACCGCCGGTTCGCTCCGCTTTCACTCGTCAAAGATCTGCTCCCGAACCTCGACAATCTCCGCCGGGCAATCGACGCCGCGAAAACAGCCAATCGCATCGAAGACCTGTCGAAGGGAGTCGACATGGTCCTCAAACAGGTCGACGAGACGCTGGCCAAGCACGGAGCCAGTCCGATCACCAGCGTCGGCCAGCCATTTGACCCCAACCTGCACGAAGCTGTGGCTCAGGCCCCTTCCGCTGATCATCCGCCGATGACCGTCCTGCAGGAGTTCGAACGCGGCTACGTGCTGCACGACCGAGTGATCCGTCCCAGCAAAGTGTTGGTGTCGAAAGAGGCCTAGGGCTCAGAGCCTATGGCCGAGGGTCAGAGACACGCCTCTATTCCTCCAAGACCGACTCACATTCCATTCTTCCCCGAGGCCCCCCGCCCCTAACCCCTAGGCCTTCCACCATGCCTACCTACGACTACAAGTGCAAAAAGTGTGATCACGTCTGGGAAGAGTTTGCGTCGATCAAGGCGCCTCCCACCAAGAAGTGCCCCGCCTGCAAGAAGAACTCCGCCGAGCGGCAGATCAGCACCGGGGCAGCGATTCTGTTCAAAGGTTCCGGTTTCTATCTGACCGATTACCGCAGCGACTCCTACAAGAAAGCCGCAGCTGCCGACTCCGCGGCGAGTTCTCCGCCGAAATCGGACAGCAGTTCAACGAAGTCCGACAGCAAGCCCAGCGGTGGCAAAAGCGATTCCTAGGCCTTTGATCAGAACGGGATCACCCCGATTGCATGAACGCCACCAGGCGGATGAGTCAACAACTCACCCGCCTTTTTCATTCGGTACACGTTTCCTGGACCAATTGCTCTGATCCCACCACCTGCCCCACCGCGATCACAAATCCAGATCACGACGGACTGAGGCACCCGCTTGAGTTTGTTCGGCCTTGATAGACGCCCATTCTGTCCGAATTGTGATGACACTTCGCGAAATATGACGACAGCCAGGCATGGGCTTCGTGAACAGATAAATTATTACAAACCCAGTAAATCAGGCTGCGCGAGTGAAATCGGATTCGATTTCCCGTATTGGCACGACTGGTGCTTTATCTCTTGTCATCAAGACGAGCAAGTAACTCGCCTGAAGGACGAAAGGGCAAATGACGAGGAGACAATCATGTCACGCTTTATCTTCACCTGTGTTGCAATTGTGGGACTTTCACTGGCCAGCGTTGGTTCGACCTACGCCGGTGGCTGTGGAGGGGGAGGTTACGGCGGCGGCTACAGTGGCGGTTATGGTGGTGGAGGCTACGGTGGCCAGTACGGTGGTGGCTACGGCCGGGTGTACAGCGGCTATGGAGGCTATGGCAACAACTACGGTGGGATGTATCAACCCGCATACCGTGGTGGATACGGATACGCCCAGCCTCAGATCATGCTCAACCTGGGATACTCCCGTTATCCCACCATGGGAAGCTACGGTTACCACAACCATGGCCACTCGTTCCACCGTTAATCGGTGTCTGAGTCCCACAATCACTCTCCGGTCAGGGGCATAACTGCCTCAGATCTGGAGAGTGATTTCGTTTGGGGATCGCTGATAGCCAGCGTTATTCGACATACAGGAAGCGGTTCGCACACAGGAGTGACTGGCACCAGATGGCCAGTGCCTGTTGCGGGGGAGGAGTGATCCCCTCTTTCTTCTCGGCAGCTGCCAGGCGAGCCTCGTAAAAGGCCGTCAACTCCGAGATCAGCCGCACCGCTGCTGAGGCGGTCTGCTCGTCCGGATTTTCGCCGAAGGCCAGCTGCCAGCCGCGACGAATCTGCGCCTGGAGATCGGCACCGACCTCGCCCACGATCCGCGTGGCCATGCGATCCGATTCCTTCAGGACCAGATCACTATTCATCAGCAGCAACGACTGCGGCGTGGCTGTCGATTGATTGCGGACATCGCAGTTGGGACTGGTACTGGCGACATCGAAAGGCTCCATGATTCCCAGGGGCATCGATCGACGCACCTGCACATAGATGCTGCGGCGATTGAGGCTGGCCCCCAGGCCGTCTGACTTTCCGATCAGGATCCCGTTGCCATCCCGCGTCCCCGTCGCCACTACGATCTGGCCGACCTCATCGGGCAACACGGAGACCGGCGCCCCTCCCACCTGATCGCTCAAACATCCAGACACGTCGAGAACCGAATCGCGGATGACCTCGGCTTCGAGCCGTCGCAATGACATCCGGGCCAGCCATTTATTCTCGGGATCGACCTGATCGAGGGCGGGCGTCCGCTGCGAGGACTGACGGTAAACCGTCGAGTTCACAATCAACCGGTGCAGGTGCTTCAGGCTCCAGCCACCACGAACAAATTCGTCCGCGAGCCAGTCGAGCAGTTCGGGATGCGTCGGCTTCGCACCGAGAATACCGAAGTCCCCCACGCTCGACACGATGCCTCGACCGAAGTGGTGCATCCAGACTCGATTCACCAGCACGCGTCCGACCAGCGGATGAGTCCCACTGGTCAGTGATTTGGCAAAGGCCAGCCGGCGACCACTTGTGGGCCGATTCGGATCCTTGGCCGGGATCGCAGCGACGCGGTCACCCAACACGCTCAAGTCACCGGGCTCGACAGCCTCGCGTGGCTGATTGACATCTCCACGAAACAGAACATTCGAGGTCGGGATCTGGCCAACCACTTCCGTCAGACACGCCACCATGTTCTGCGGGGGACGCTTGGCCACTGCGGCTGCCAGCATGTCGTCAAACTTCTTGTTGTGTTCGGAGATCTTGCCCGGCTCGTAGAGAATGGCACTTCCGCCATCGACGTTCAGACTGGGGTTGTCCTTGAGCAGCGTCTGCTGAAATTCGTCGCGTTTGTCAGCTGGCGTGTTGCGGGCCAGACGGGCCGCACCCTGTAGCTCGGGGTCGAGCTTTTCAACCTCACGCTCAAAGATGCTTTCCACGATGACATTCAACGCCACGGTACGTTGCCCGTTGACCTCGGCAATCTCCTGATTGGCCTTGTCCGCCTGGGCGTGGTCCTCGGGATGCCACAGATTCACCAGTCGTGCGGCCGGTGCCCGCCAGTTCTTCGTGTCGAGCGCGGGGTCGAAGACCGCCCGCAAGCGGTGGTAATCGACTTGGGAAATCGGATCGTACCGATGGTTGTGGCACTGCGCACATCCGACCGTCAGTCCGAGTAGCGAACTCGAAACGATCTTCAGGGTGTCCGCCACCACATCGTTGCGGGCGACATTCGGATCAGCCACCGAAGCTCCCGTTCCGTCCGGAGCCATTCGCAGAAACCCGGTTGCCACCAGCAGGTCGGCCTGCTCGGGCGTCAGCTTCTCATACGGTGGGGTGAGGAGTTCATCTCCGGCCAGCTGTTCCGTGATGAACTGATCGAAAGGTTTGTCTTCATTGAGCGACCGAATGACATAGTCACGATACCGCCAGGTCCATTCGCGGACCGGATCTTCTTCTGTGTACCCATCGCTGTCAGCGTACCCCACGGGGTCGAGCCAGTGACGGCTCCACCGCTCACCATACTGTGTCCGGGCCAGCAACCGTTCCACAAGATCTTCGTAAGCAGATGGGCTCGGATCGTTCTCGAAGGCATCCACCTCTTCCGGCGTCGGTGGCAATCCGAGCAGATCGAAAGACAGCCGACGAATCAGCGTGCGACGACTCGCCTCGGGCGAGAACCCCAGCTGACGTTCTTCGAGTGACTTCAACACGAAGGCGTCGATGGGCGTCCGGACCAGCTCCTGATGAGCCACTGCCGGTACTGCGGGTCGCTTGACTGGAACAAAGGCCCAGAAGTTCCGTTCCTCGTCGGTCCACTGCACTCCGCGATCGAGCTTTTCGGGTTCCGGGCGGGCGGTCTGCGCCCCTTGAGTCACCCAGGTCTTCAGCTTCGCCAACTGGTCAGCGGGGAGTTTCTTCTCACCCGGAGGCATTTCGCCCGATTCAATCTTCTGGATGATCAGACTCGCAGCTGCGTCACCGGGGACGACTGCGGGGCCCGTCTCGCCCCCCTTCTGCATAAAGCGGACAAGCCGCAGATCAAGCTGTCCTTCAACCTTTTCTTCTTCTCCGTGGCAGTGCCAGCAGTGCTCCTTGAGGATGGGACGGACATCAGACTCAAACTGGAGTGGCGTCTCATCGGCCTTCACACTGGGCACCCAGACCAGTGCCATCAACACGCATGCCACCATACAGCGCAAGAATGAATTCGATCGAAGCATGGGGAGGGCCGTGTGGGAAGGATGACTGGCAGGAGGCGTCCGCACCATTAAGGCGACAGCTGGTCTTCACCAAGCTCGCCGACGATGCATAAGCCATCGTTGATTATCCTGCCTGTTCCCAGCCAAATCAATCGGGAAACACGGTCGAAAACCGCGGGTCAAAAAATGAGTCACCGCGACTGTAGCGATCCACTGCAGCTCATTCCGGCCGACGAAATTGCTTTTTCACAGCGCTGAGGTCCTCATCCCGCGAGCACGTTCTCGCCCTTGGCCCAGCGCGATGCCGCATCTCGGTTTTCAAGAACGACCGTCAATGCCTCATTCAACTCGTACTGATTTCCATCCAATCCCGCAGTGCGGAGTCCCCGTCCGATCCCGTGTTCCAACTCGGTGAGATCGAGTACGCATTCATCCCGACCCTGCTCCGCAGTCAGTCCACACCTGCGACAGCTCAGTGGTCGGGCGTCGTTCGCCATGCAATCCCCTTCGCGACTCAGCAGAGGGCAGACGATCCGCTCTTTGGCAATTTGCTCCTGCGTCAGACCTTGGATCCGCCTGGCATTCGACCGCGAGAGATCGAGGATCCGCTGGACCTCCAGCGCGGGTTGAGTCTGACGCACAACATCGGCGATCGCCAAGGTCTCAGGCGTCGTCACGCGGATCGGATGACTCGAACTACTGGGGCAATGAGACTTGATGGCCTTGGCAATGAGACCACGGGGACCTGTCGGGCGACTCGCCCCAGCCTCAGCGAACGCGACCTCGCCAAATGCAAAGGCCGTCAGTGCCATCCCCAACACAAACACGATCAACATCGCCAATATGACAACCATCAGCATCTCATCACTCCCGCCGAGATCGAATTTCTCGTGTCACTTACTCTCATCAACGGATGCAAATGACATTCCGCAAGGCATGCTCCAGGAAGCGGCCGCGGCGCCTCGCAGTCACTGGTTTCACTGTTTATTTCCGTCGTTCGACGCAATCAGTAGATGATCAGCGAGACTCCGTTCGAGTGAGGATCGTCGTGATACCACATCGTCTCTCACCCTCCGGATTGCACGGCATTTGCATCATCGAAATGTGCAGGTGTGCGAATCCGGACGCGAGATGTGCCAGCCGAGCACCAGTCCGCAGTGATCAGACACTGAATCTCCCCGGCATATCATTTGCCCATTTGGATGCGTACGGCAGGCCGGGCGGACTTTAGCGATTCGGTCTGACCGGGAGACACGAGTATGCAGCGCATGAGAGATTTCTTGAAGCACTCTGGCCATCTGTGGATTCTGGCATCTCTCTTGTCAGTCGTCGGAGCCGTGGCCCTGTTTGCGCGCGGACGATTGATCCCCGCAACTTACGGAGAACAGCAGACGGGTTCCTACCGGGCCGCAGCACTGACCGAACTCGCTTCTCGACCGAGTCGCTGGCAAACCGATGCCACTTGTCTGGAGTGTCACCAGAATGTGGCACATGAGCGTGAAGGGTCACTGCACAAAGCTGTCAGCTGCTTTCATTGCCACGGAGTCGGTG
>CANJZR010000137.1 GCA_947479075.1 Planctomycetaceae bacterium | reverse complement strand
CGATTCTCCGAAACCGAGCCATGCTGTCGTTCTCTCAAAACACCTGCGGAGTGAGTCCCAGCTGTGATCCGCGAGACTCTCCGCAAAGACACCGCAAAGCCAGTCAGGAGTTCACGGTTCCTGTTCACGGGAAAGACAGTCAGAAGTCCGGCGATGCGAAGGAATCGTAGAAGGTCCGTCGACCCGGAAACAGTCCGGCTGTCGCTCATTGAAGTTACTGCTGGCGGAACCCTGACCGCTGCGATCAAAGAGTCATCAGGCAGACAAGGGGCGACGAAGGCCCTTGCAATGCTGATGTTGGTGATGTGTAAGAGTCATTGTCTCCTATGTTTATGGCGATTTGTACAGAGTCGGCCGTCCCTTGATCCAGTCGAACAAGCTGTCACCGATCTGGAAGTAGCCTGTCTGTGCCGGGTGGACACTGTTGTTCTGCCGCGTCACTTCGACGGAACTGACGGCGTCCCGTTTGGTGATTCCAGTGGGGTAATTGTTCTCACAGTCGAGTCCCAGGTTGGTCGGGACAAGGAGAACCCCCGGACGATTGGCATACTCTGCCAGCAGTCGCTCGACCATGCGATGGATATTGCGTTTGTATTGCCAGCGAGTCTGGCCCGAATCGTAGTTGTTCCCAAATGAGTCCTGAGACGTAGCGGGGGGAACGGGGAGCATGATCGCCACCGGTGTTGACGGGCTGGCTTTGTGTACCATTGCAATCAGCAGATCGAGATTCAGGAACACATCGTTGATCGCCGGCTCGATCGTTTCATCGGTGAATGAGAAGAGGTCGTTCGGCCCGAGAAAAATCGTGACGAGGTCGGGAAACTTCCCCGCGTTGATGTCCTGGCAATAGTGCGTGAAATCGAGTTCCGGTTTGCCAGCAGCATCGGGATACAGAAACGGGCTGCCTCGCTTGGCGTATTCTCCCGAGCGGGCGGTTCCGGTGTAGTGAGTTGCGAAGCGGCGGGCCGTCCAGCCACCGTAGCCCTCGTGGCGATTGGGACCGGGTTCACCCACGAAGTGCGAACCGATCAGCGTCATTTGGGGGTTGCCGGGCTCAGCACTGCGATCAAGCAATCGCTGCGTGTACTGTGACGAGTGGGTCAAGCTATCACCGACGCACAAGACCGTCAGCGCCTGCCCCTCGCCTTGATTCGCGGGAACGATCCGGAGCAGGGTTCTCCCGGTGGCGATGATCCGGTTTTCGGCGTCACGTACATCCAGCTGCAACTGAATATCACCGACATCTGCCGCCGGGGGCACCCAGGTCCAATGGTCGGCCAGTTGGGCTCCCCGCAGGCAGTTCACGTCAAAAATGACATTGGCAGGATTGGGGACGAGAACCACATTATCGAAGTAGATGTTGCACTCCCGACCCACAACGGCCGGGACGATAGGCGGCAGGCTGAGGCGGATCGTGCCCGGGTTTGGCTGGTAGGGAGGTTCGGCGAGCAGGAGAGGGCTATTGCCGATAGCGACAAGCAGCAGACACAGACGTATCCAGTGGGGCATGAATTGCTCAATCGGGGCGGGGAGGCGGGGTGGAGGCGAGCGCGTGGCCACTCACTCGGGTTTATGTGGAAGGTTGGAGGAGGCAGTGTTCCAGCTGGTCCAGCTGATGATCGACAGTTTTCAACTGGTCCGCAGTCAGCGGTTGTTCGCCGAACCGGACCGCATAGAACGTCTCGACCAGTCGGACGGGGATCCCATCGAGTCCCGCCCCTTGGAACTGGGACCGAAAGCGTGCTTCTGTCCGCTGGGCAAATTCGCGCGGGGTGAGTGTCTGGATCTCCTCGAAGCCGAGCTTCTGGAGCAGTGCCATCAGTCTTGCATAGAAGGCCACTGTGATTTTGCGACGCTCGTGCAGGTCCCGTTCACGGCTCCAGCCTCGCCAGCGTTTGAGAAGCACGCGCAGTCCCCAGGCCAGTCCTCCCAGCATCAGCAGCAGGAGGCCTCCGAAGAGGATGCCCGGTACACTCAACCACTCGCTCGGCGTCGTCGCGAGCGATTTGATTTGCGAGAACAGCGGGATTTGCCCCTGCATCAAGCCCTCGAAGTTGCTCCTGACAGCAACGCCAAATTCCCGCAGAGGACCATAGACCAGCTGCTCCTGCTGAGAGTTGTTGTAGTTCATCCCCTGAAACCAGAATGAGCGGGTTCGTTCGGCGAGATTGGTGGTTGCTTCTTTCGCTTTGGTGGCGACAGCGGTGTCACGTTCGCCCGGTGTCGGGTCGAGGGTGATCCAGCCTCCATCCACGCGGGCCTCCAGCCACGCATGAGCATGGAGGTCTCGCACCTCCAGATCGCCCGTCAGAGAGTTGTACTCAGCTCCCTTGAAACCACTGATCAGCCGCGTGGGTATTCCCACGCCGCGAAGCATCAGTGCCAGCGCGGACGCAAAATATTCACAATGTCCCCGCTTACGGTTGAAGACAAAGTCCTCCACCGGATCGATCTTCGCATCATCGATCGAAAGGTCGAGTGTGTAACTGAACTCGTTGGAGTCACGCAGGTACGACTCCAGAATCCGCGCTGCCGATTCGGCTCCGAGTTCCTCGTCGCGGATCGACTTGCGCAGGACCTGTTTTGCCAGCTCGGTCAGCCGCGTCGAGGGCGTGGCCAGCAGCCTCGTATAATCGGCCTCCAGACCCAGCTGACGGTTCCTCCGTCTGTCACGTCGTCGAGACATGGACTGCGGGGGAGCGATCGCAACCACGTAGTTGAAGGGCTTCTCCAATTCGGTTTCCGGACGCTTGATTGCCAGCGTCATTGAGTTAAATACGATCTGCTCATTGTCGCTATTTGACCAGGCGTTCAAGGCGGCACCTGGATAAAACAGCACCGGTGACCCAATCGGCTGGAGCGAAATCTGGACCTTGACCCGGTGGCGCCCTGATTCGCCGGGCGCCGCCAGCCAGAGGAATTCGGGATACTTTTCCTCGGTCCAGGCACCCTGTGAGTAGTTTTCCAAAATCGCGCCACGGAAAAGCGGTTCTACTCCAACGTAGCTGGCCAGTTCTGCCTGGGGGAACTTCCGGTTCGCCTCATCCGTGACGGAGACCTGCATGACGAGCTCATTGCTCTCCATGACCTGACCGATGTCACCGAGTTTCACGTTTTGTGCGAAGCCGGTGGTGGAACTGCCCGGTTGCCGGATGGCCGCTTTCGCCTCGCGGTTCAACTGGCCGATCCAGACTCGGGGAGTCAGGACGAAGAACGCGATCCCGACCATCAACATCAGGACAAACGTGACCACTCCGCCGCCCAGGAATCGAGGTGAAATCCACCGGCCGTGCTCATCGGTGCGGACTCCATTGCGGGCAACAGTCGTCCGCGGCTCTGGGATCAGGCCCACGTCTGCCTTCTGGCGACGCTCAGAGTCGGGGGCGAGTAGCTGTGGATCAACCAATAGCGCGGCCCGCGCCAGGCTGAGCAGCGACATCGTCCAGACGGTCGACGCGGTGTACACGAACAGGGCTGCACCGAACCACGGCTGGATCGTGAGCACTGCTCCCATCGCGACCTGCAGCACCGAAAGAGCGAACATCCACCACATCCGCGGCAGGTCTTTCGATTGCAGCAGGAACGTCCAGGTGAGATACGCCACCAGGTGCCCACCCGCCAGCAGTCGGGCCTCCCCCTCATTGCGAAACTCGGCAAAGGCGAATCCGAAGGCAGCCAGTGCCATGAGGTTCAGCATGTATGTCGGCGGACGAACCCAGCCGAGCAGGTCGATCAGAAACAACGACGCCACCGCAATGGGCAACGTCACCAGGACCAGGGGAGCCTCTTCCGCAGCTGCAAAAATCCCGGCAGCAATACAGATCTGTAACGTCAGACTGAAAAACAGAGTGTTTCGAAGAGTATTCACGGAGTGGCATCCCCGAACGTAAAGACGTGCTAGTCAGAATAACCGGACTGATCTCAGTTGTCAGCCAATTACGGCAGATGTTCATAATCGTTCGAATATCCGGTGGGACGGAATAAGTTCTGCTCACTCCTGAACCCGGCGCTTGTGGCGGCTTCCACGCCGCCGTAACATGGTCCGTTCCCGGATCGGATTCGTGCCCTGCGCCCGAACCCCGATCCGTCTTCGTTTCTTGTCGCCCAGCCAGGTTCGACTGCTATGCCGCGTGTGTTTGTCAATCAGTTGGCCGATGGTTCGCCCGTCGAAGAGGTCTTCCTCCTCGCCGACCGACAGCTCCGTGCCAATCGACACGCGGAGTCGTATCTGCTTGCTCAGCTTCGAGATAAGACGGGGCAGGTGAGTGGTCTTCTGTGGAATGTCTCCGAGACGGCTGTCAACCAGTTGCAGGTTGGCGACTACGTGAAGGTCAAAGGTAAGGCCCAGCTGTTTCAGGGAAACCTGCAGCTGATCATGAACCGCATCGAGAAAGTCGCCGCGACTGCGATCGACGAAGCGGACTTCCAGCAGGAAACCTCGGTCAATACGGCCCGTCTGCTGGCCCGATTGAAGGAGATTCTGCTGAGCATTGATGATGCGCCGTTGCGGACGCTCATGAGCTGCTTTCTCGACGATGAAGAGTTCATGGCCAAGCTCGCCCTGGCCCCGGCCGGGATCCGATTGCATCACGCATACGCGGGTGGACTGCTCGAACACATCGTTAATCTGTTGGAAACGATCACACGGATTGCGGATCTCTATCCCAAGGTCGACTCGCGACTGCTGCTCGCCGGAGCCTTTCTGCACGACATTGGCAAGGTCCGCGAGCTGGAGTTTGAAGCCGTCTTTGGCTACTCCGACGAGGGCCAGCTGATCGGCCACCTGGTGCAGGGGGTCGAGATGGTCAACGAGCACATCCCCGAGGCGGAGCGACGGCTCGGACGCAAGTTCCCGCAGGAGACGCTTCTGCGGGTCAAGCACATGCTGCTCAGCCACCATGGCTCGTACGAGTTTGGCAGTCCCAAGCTGCCGATGACTCCCGAGGCGATCGCGCTGCACCATCTGGACAATCTGGATGCCAAGGTCAACGAATATACGACGTTGATCACGAGCGACCCGAACTCCCAGTCGACCTGGACGCCTTACCAGGCGACGATGCAGCGTAAGATCTTCAAGGGTGGGGGCTGATCGAGCAGTTCTTCTGGCTTGGTCGTGTCATGTCTGCCTTCCATGCCTTCCCGATGAACCGAGACTTCGGAAGTCTTGTCTGATTGTTCTGGAGCATTCCCGTTTCGTCCTTCCAATCATTAGTCAGGAACCACAGCGATGCGACACCTGACCTCGCTGTTCAATTTGTCGTCCGAAGATGTGCGTGAGATTCTCGCCCTGGCCAGCGATCTGAAATCGCGGCTCCGTCGTGGCGAACGTCCTGCACTCCTGGCCGGGCACGTTCTGACTCAGGTCTTCGAGAAGCCGTCGCTGCGGACCCGCCTCAGCTTCGACGCGGCCATGATGCAGCTGGGCGGTAGCAGTATTTTCCTGACCGGGAAAGACGCGGGACTGGAAGGTCGCGAAGCAGTGTCCGATGTGGCGCGGGTGATCGGTGGCTATTCGGACATTATTGCACTGCGAACGTTCAAGCAGTCGCTGATTGAGGACTTCGCCCGCTGGTCAGGCAAGCCGGTGATTAATGGCCTGTCGAACGACTGCCACCCCTGCCAGGCGTTGGCCGATGCCCTGACGATTTTTGAGGCGTTCGGCTCCTTCGAGGGGCTGCGGGTGGCCTATATCGGTGACGGTAACAACGTCGCTGTGTCGCTGGCTGAAGTGTGTGGCCATGTGGGGATGAACTTCTCCATCGGCACGCCTCCAGAATATGAACTCCCCCGATCCTTCATCGAACAACTGAAACAGCGTTTCCCCAAACTGGATGTGTTGGAGTCGAACGACCCCTATGCCGCTGCGGCGAATGCCGATGTCATCTACACCGATGTCTGGGCAAGTATGGGCCAGGAAGACGAAAAGGAAGCCCGCCAGAAGGACTTCAAGGGGTTCCAGGTCGACACAGCTTTAATGCAGTCGGCTCACCGCAAGGCCCGGTTCATGCACTGCCTTCCCGCACGGCGTGGGCTCGAAGTCTCCGATGACGTGATGGATGGCCCACAGAGCCTTTGCTTCCCACAGGCCGAAAACCGCATGCACCTCGCCAAAGCCGCTCTGGTCTGGGGCGTGCAATAGGGCGTGGGTGATGTTTTAATGGGATCTGTATCAGGCCTCTGATCTGCGATGACTCGCGTGATTTTGATGGGCGGTGATTCGTGGCGACCCATTACATCGAAACATCAATTCCCAGCTTTTATCACGAAGTTCGCACGGAACCGACAATGGTTGCCCGTCGCGAATGGACTCGAAGATGGTGGAAACTTGTCACTGCCACTGGTCGAGTCGTGACCAGCGTCGCCGTGTTGAACGAGCTTCAGCGAGGTGTGTTTCCATGTCGTAGCGACGCGATTCAATTAGTGGATCGACTGGACTTTTTGGAGATTAATGAGGCGGTATTAGAGATCGTTGAGGCGTATATCGCTCATCAGCTGATGCCAGCTGATCCACTCGGAGATGCACTTCATCTGGCGATCGCGTCCTATCATCGCTGTGATTTTCTTGTCACGTGGAATTGCAAACATCTGGCCAATGCCAACAAATTCGGTCACATCCGTCGTGTGAACGGTATACTGGGCCTATCAGTTCCCACACTCGTGACGCCCTTGGAGTTACTCGGAGAGGAGACACCGGAATGAGCAGTGAACCGATTCTGGATGAGATTCGCCGGGTGCGTCATGAAATTTCCAGCGAGGTCGATCATGATCCACGCAAGATCGTCGCTTACTACGCCAATTTGCAGCACTCTGTAATCGGTCGGATTGTGAATCTCAGCGGCGAAGTGGCTGCTGAGCAGAACGAGACCGTTCGCGTCGCTGATCAGCCTGCTCATTGATTGGAATGTTGTTCGTCCAGCTTCTTTTCGATTGCGATCAGAACATCACTGAGCATTGATATTCATGAATAGTTGCTCTCCTTGTTGGTAGTCCTTGCCTTTGAGAGTTGCGGTTGAGGTGTCGGGCAATGTGAGTGAAATCACAAGCTTTCAGATACCGGTCAGGCCTGAACGCGAACGCCAGCTGGCATGAGTTTCCCTGCAGTTGTACGCAACCACTGATCAGGCTGGCCACTGTGCTGCTCGATCCCGGTACGTTCCGCACGTAGTGATCGTACGTCTCGTGACTCACTGGATCTGGAAAAGTCGTTCCCTCACAGGTATCGTTTCGTTTGAAGTATTGAACAAGAATCTCTCTCAACGATCTCGTCTCAAAAACGCCATCTGCAATTGCTGGGGAGCAATCATGTCAAAGCACGTAACGAGTGTGTCCCGCCGACGGTTTATCAAGGCGTCGCTGTCCGTCGCGGGTGCGGCGATTGCAGCTCCCACGATCATTCCCGCATCGGCGCTGGGGAAAGACGGAGCTGTCGCACCCAGTGAACGCGTGGTCGTTGGCGGGATCGGAATTGGCAACCGCGGGACATACGACCTGGGCTGCTTTCTGGAGCAGAAGGATGTGCAGTTCGTTGCTGTCTGTGACGTGAAAGAGGCTCGCCGCGTGGCCGTCAAGAAGATCGCCGATGAGCATCACGGGAACCAGGACTGTGCCACCTATCGTGACTTCCGCGAAATCCTCGACCGCAAGGACATCGATGCCGTCCTGATTGCGACGGGGCCCAACTGGCATGCCACGATGGCGATGAATGCCGCCAAGGCGGGCAAGGATATGTACTGCGAAAAGCCCGTCACGAAGAACATCGCACAGAGCCTGATCCTGGCGGAAACCATGCGCCGCACGGGGCGCGTCTTCCAAGCAGGCACCCAGCGCCGCAATCTGCCGCACTATGCGTTCGCCTGTGAACTGGCCCGGACCGGGAAGCTTGGCAAGCTCAAGAAGGTCTTCGCCCATCCTGCCGGAATGCAGGCGATGATGAGTGGCTGGCTCGTTCCCGAGACCGAACCCGATAAGTCGATTGTCGACTGGGACCTCTATCTCGGACCGGCTGCCTGGCGCCCGTTTAACGCGAAGCTGCTCGATGGATTTAACTTCGAGAAAGGTGGCGGCCTCGTCGGCGGTGGCGTGCTGGAGTGGGGATCACACTGCGTCGATTTGTGCCAGTGGGCGGTCGGCGACTGCGCTCCTCCGGTGGAATACAACGCCCCGCAGGACGGCTACCTCGTCGCCCGCTACGAGAACGGGTGTGAGCTGATCTTCCGCGAGAAGGACTGGATTCCGCTCGGGTCGTGCCCCGTTCGTTTCGAAGGCGAGACCGGCTGGGTCGAAGCAGGCGACAGCGGCAAGCTGGTCCTGAGCTCACCCGAACTGCTTGCTGGTCGCAAGGTCGAAGAGATCGGCGGCTACCCAGCGACGTTCCATGTCCGTGACTTCCTCGACTGCGTGAAGACGCGAGGTAAGCCGAAGGGTAACGCCGATGCCGCGTGCAATGCGCACATCGTCTGCCACGCCGCGAACGTCGCTCTGCACCTCGGACGGACGGTGAGATACGACAATACGAAGAATGAATTCATCGATGATGTGGAGGCCAACCGCCTGCGT
>CANJZR010000136.1 GCA_947479075.1 Planctomycetaceae bacterium | reverse complement strand
ATGCGCAGTACGCCACCTACTTCAAAGAAATGCCGGTCACCGAGACGACAAAAGTGAGTCGCTGATCGGCGTGAATCGAACCGGTGCCGGTCAGGTTTTCAGCGAGACAGCACCTGCCCGGAAAATGATCCACTACTTGAGCGGTTCGGCATCCGGGGGGGGCGGTGGCGTCAGGGGGGACGTGGATCGCAGCAGAGGAAGCTTGCCGTCGCGGAATGATTGCAGGACTTCCAGCACCACACTGGAAGGAATCATCAACGACTCTGTGCGGCCGGAGCGGGCGATGTTGATCCCGACGATCTGACCATCAATATTGACGGCCGGGCCTCCGCACTCTTGTGGTTTCAACGTGCTGTCGTGCTGGATCACTGTCGGAAATCCACTGGATCGCCGACTGATCTCACCGCCGAGTCGATTCTGCTGAGCAATCCGAGAGAGGAAAGTCCCGAAGGGGTGACTCAGTGTGACGGGGATGACGACGACCTTCCCGTTGCGGCGAATCTCAAGTACGACAGTTTCTCCGGGGCTGTGTTTCGCAATCTCCCGGATGAGATCTGGACGAGAGTTGATCGCGACGTTCCCGACCCGTTTGATCTCATCGCCAATCCGGACCCCTGCCGCCAGTGCTGCGCTCTGCTCAAACATGTCTTCAATGATGGCTTGCTCAACGCCCGCCAGTTGAACGCCGAGTACTCCGTGCGTCTCATCCTGCTCGATGGAGCGGCGGGAGACGCTGACCACTCCGACGGCGAGCGGGGTCTTCTCCGTACCAGGCGTGATAAGGAACTGTCCCACGGTGGGATCTGCCCCCGTATGCCAGTTGGGAGCGGTCCAGCCTCTCTTATCAGTCTTCAGTAAAGCGAGATCGTGAGCATCGGACCAACCGACCACTCTCACGGGGTGCGTCTCTTTCCCGTGCTTGATGACCAGTTTGTGAATCGGGTCGATTTCACTGGCCTTGGTCAAGATCAGACCATCCTCTGACACCGCCATTCCCAGTGCGACAGCTCGATCATTCATGAGAACATGGACGATGAGCGGTCGAACGGCCACGATCGACGGCTCAAACGCGATCCGGACGCGTGCGCCATTGGTCAACCGGTCGATGGGCAGTGCTTTCTCGGCCGCAGAAGAAGACACCAGGGCTGCGACCGAAAGAGCGGCCAAGCCACCACATAACATCATTAAACGCAACCGCATGGGGGCCTCATCAGGTGCTGTACGTGTCGTGGACAGGCTCGCTTTCCGCACTCGGCAACAATCATATCGGCAATCTCGGCAGGAGCCCACAAGAACCCGCGTGTTTCACGGCACGAAAACAGATGTCGACCTCCTGAAATTGCCTCGACACCGGGAAATTCGAGACCTGAAGCCCCAGAACGGATCGGTTTGCATATGATTGCTCCTGCGGGGTGGACTGTGACCAGAACCGACGTGCCATCGTCGGGCAGTCGCTGCTATAGTCCACCGAGGAAAGTGCGTCCGTCGACAGCTGGGAGAGATCCGATGTCGAGGACCAGATTGACACGGGACGACACGATGAAGAAATGCATGCGGTGTACGAAGCCAGCCACGCTTCACATCACAGAGATCCAGCTGGGCCAGGCGCAGGTTGTACACCTGTGCGAAACTTGTGCTCAGAAGTATCTGAGTTCCACAGAAGTCGGTGGCATGCCTTCCATGCAGATGGAGGATGATGAAGCGGTCAGCGAATCCGAGGCGGAAGGTGCAGCCCTTGCCGCTGAGGAGGTCGAAGAGGATTCGCCCGAGGTGTCGTGTGGCGGATGTGGGATCACGTTTAAGCAGTTTCGCAGCGTGGGACGGCTCGGATGTCCGCAGTGTTACACGTCATTCCATGACGACCTGCAGTCGCTGCTCGAGAGTATTCATCAGGACACGCAGCATGTGGGTAAGTGTCCACCGCAGACATCGGCGAACACCCTCCGGCATCATGAACTGATGCGGCTGCGCAGCGAACTCAAGGCCTCAATTGAGCGGGAAAACTACGAAGAGGCCGCCCGGATCCGCGACCAGATCCAGGTCATTGAGGCGCAGGCAGCCTCTTCCGGGGAAAGTCCTGCGGAATAGAGCCCGCACAGCGGGAAAGAGTCCACGAAAACACGGACGGTTCAGACTAGCAAACGGGGTTCACGGTGCTCGATTTTGAAGCCTTGACGAAAAGCAGCGGCGAATGGCTGAAGGGAGTCGGTCCTGAGTCGGATGTCGTTGTGTCCAGCCGGATTCGACTGGCACGGAATCTGGATCGATTCCCCTTTCCCCCGCAGACCACGGATGCCATTCGCGGAGAGGTCGAAGCGGTCCTGCGCGGGCCGGTCGTTGAGGTCCTCCCCCCCGGCTCCATGGGGTATGTGCGGGTCGACCCGCTGGAGACGTTGGATCGGCAGTTCCTGGTGGAACGCCAGCTGATCAGCCGCGAGCACTCCGAGGCCAAGGGGCCACGGGGAGCGGGAATCGGGCCACAGGAATCGATGAGCCTGATGGTGAATGAGGAAGATCATCTGCGGATGCAGGTCCTGCGCAGCGGACTGGCGCTCGATGAGTGCTGGCAGGAGATCAATCGCATCGATGACGAGTTGCAGCAGCAGGTCAATTTTGCGTTCAATGAGGAGTTTGGCTACCTGACATCCTGTCCGACCAACGTCGGGACGGGAATGCGGGTCAGTGTGATGCTCCACCTTCCGGCTCTGGTCATGACCAAAGAGATCCAGAAGGTCTTTCAGTCGATGCACAAAATGAGTCTGGCGGTTCGCGGTCTGTACGGCGAAGGCAGCCAGGCGATGGGCGACTTCTATCAGATCTCGAATCAGATGACGCTGGGTAAGTCTGAACAGCAGATCATCAAGTCGATGCAGCAGGTGATTCCTGATGTGCTGGAGTACGAGCGCCGGACTCGTCGCGAAATGGTGAAGGAGAACCGGTCCAAGCTGCACGACAAGGTGTCGCGGGCTCTGGGAATCCTGCAAAGTGCCCGAACGATTACGTCAGAAGAGACGATGCACCTGCTCAGTAGTTTGCGGCTGGGCATCAATCTCGGGCTGATTGACGGAATTGAGATTCCGACGATCAACGAGTTGTTTATTCACACCCAGCCAGCCCATCTGCAGAAGCTGAGCGGAACACCGATGGAATCTTCGGACCGCAACGCAGCTCGTGCGTCACACATTCGCTTGCGACTGGCTCCAGTTGAACCGACGAGCGAAGGAGCGTAGAACGGCAGTCGAGTCTGTTGCCGGTTCGGTTCTCACTGCTGTCCGTCGAATTTACGCGTCGTCGTCGAGTTCTTCGGCGGCAGGCGCTGCTTTCACTTTGGTCTTAGACCGTTGATGCTTCTCATTAAAGTGCGGGCCGCGCAGCAGCTGTTCTGCGGACTGTTCAAACCGCAGCATGCGGTCGCCGATGTATTCGACGCGGCGAGTGACCTCGTGTGAGGTCTGCTGCATGCCACCGGAAATGAGCGTTGTGACTCCCAGGAAGAGCAGCATCTGACCAATGGTACAGGTCAGCCAGCCCGTGGGAGCGTAATGTGCGTGTTGAGGAGACTTGCCGAAGTATGACCACAGGACCAGCGTGGTGCCGACGGTAATGAGCCCGACTCCCAGATAGGCCAGAACCTGGCCCCACATCGATTCCGAGCGTCCCGGCTTGCGAGCGTCTTGTGACAGATAGGACTGCAGATCGAAGTGAGGTCCGATCAGCGATTCGTGGGCGGGATCCAGTCGACGATGCTTGATGCTCGTTGCAGCTGCGGGCTGAGCAGCGCGTGGGGCTATCTCTTCAAGCTCACTCTGCTCAGGAAGCTCCTCGTCCAACATCTGTTCCTGAACGGGAGGGGGCGAATTCACCACCTTGGGCGCAGGTGCACGCTCGGGAACTGCTTTTCGCACCGGTTCCGGCGGGCCTAGCTTGGCTGCCTCAACGGGAACTCCCTTGATGGGCTCGATTGGTCGAATCGTGGGCCCCTTGTCGGGGGGCGTCGGGGCGAATGCGTTTTCGGGTTTCGTCTGAGCAGCGAGAGCCTTGTCCGCTTCGGTTCCCGGAGGTGCGAAATGTGGTCGACGGGGAGGAACTGGTGGCGGCGGCGGAGCGACTGGCTGGGTGACGCTATGAGCTGCGTCGACTCGCCATGTGGTCCGTGGTTTGGGGGCCTGTCGTTCGGGACGCAATCGATCGGGACGATCACGTCGACCGGCGTTGTTGAGGTCAAGCGGCTGATCTTCGCTGGCGTCTGCTACGGCCGCCACAGTCTCTGTGATGTCGAGGGGGACGGGGCGAACCGATTCCGCAGCTTGAGCGGCTTCAATCGGCGGAGTGTTCGTCAGGGCTGCCAGTTCCGAAGGGATCGTGGCACCGACTGCGGCGACTTCTATCGCATGGTGTGTATTGGTGGGTGGAGGTGGGGGCGCAACGGGCAGCGCAGAGGCAATATCCAGCCCGTCTCCCTTCGACCAGCGCTCCAGAAGCTCACGCGCACTCCTCGTATCGGGGTGCAATGAGGGAGCGTAAATTCGTTGGATCTCGGTCCCGCACGATGTGCAGTTCAAAGATTGCCCATTCTGAGCGATCTCAGCTGCGACTTCCGTGTGACAACGTGGACACCACATCCCTGTGTAACCCTCTCAACGCCTGCTGCGGCTCCACTCGCGCCGAACTTGGCCACCGTGGTCTTCCGCAGCGCGTGGAATGTTCCCGCAATAGGCGAATCTCTGCAAGGGCGACTTTCACCGCACAGGGGATTTCACTATCGGGCCCGTTCCGATTCACGGTTGGCGGTTGGCGGTTGGCAACCGCAACTGAGTCGGCTGCCCGCCGGACTGGCTGGCGCGACCAGTTCCCGGAGCCGGAGCCTCCAGTGCCACTGTCTGAGTGGTCTTGCGGAGTGGGCGAGAGATGAGAGCCAGAGGAGCCATGACATTGGGGCTCTGCGACCGGATCACGACATCTTTCTGGGCCGGGGACTTGCCCTTCGATGCCAGCTGAGGTTTGGCCTTGGCGGGCGGAGTTTTCGGAATGCGAGTGCCATTCATGGCGTACTGAGCATCACGTGGCAGATTCGGACTTCCGGCCATCACCCACTTGCCCCAGTCCTGTTCCAGGGCACTCACGGAGTTGTAGTCGTAGTGCTTTTGAACAGCCTTTTCCCAACCTCCCGAGAGGGCGTCGGCCAGAAAGTCGAGATAAACTCGCTTGCCCTCTTCGCCAGTTCGCTGAACCAGGAACTCGGCGAGTGAGTAGCCTTCCGCATAGAGTGTGTAGAGATCCTCAGGATTCTGGGGATACTCGCGAATCTCAAACAGGGTCTGCAGTGGCATCTGCTGGCGACGACCAAAGACCCGGTTCAGAAGGTCAACCTGTCGCAGCCGTTCACTGGGATGTTCCACCAGTGTGGCGGCCCCTTCATCGGCCCAGCGTGGAAGCGGTCGTCGAAACTTGGATGCAAAGATCGTGTGACACACTTCATGCGGGACAACGGAGTCGAGAACACGTTCGAGTGTTCCCCGGACTCGCATATCCCAGCTGTGAACCTGACCATTTTCAAATGTAAAAGTGGTCGACCCGCTGGCCCCCATGCTGCCGACAGTCACTTGAATCGGGCAGGGCGAAGCCCAGTTGGGAAGTTCCTGACCAGTCCATTCGACTGCGAGTGTCTTCCGAAAGTACTCCGCAGTTCTGGCGACCTGTTCTGCGACTTGAGGATCAGCTGCGTGAGCCACAAAGTTAGGAGTCGCATGGGAGGCCCCCACTGCAGTTCTGGCGACGAGGAGGGCGAAGACGAGACCCGAAATCCAGCGAATTTGCATTACGTCCCTGCCATGAGAGTGTTCACCTCCCAGGCATCGTGCCGTGAGATCGGGAGGAGCTTTATTCGCAAAGCAAACATCGCGCCACGGATCTCAAAGACAATCCGATTCGTCGCATTGGGCCTGAATTGCACAGTTTGCGCGACGTCCGCGATCTTTCGGCGGACCTCGAGCGTGTAACTCCTACAATTCGCGAGCGCGGATCATTAAAACGTTCAACCTGAGGGTGAATTTCAATTCATTTGCACTGGACACATATGGACTTACATCAAAATTCTATGTTACAAGCCGCCGCAGGTAAGGCGGCAATGGATTTCGCATCAGGGAATGCACTGCTAAACTTCAACCACCGCAGCTGATGCAACAGGGCAAGGACGCCGTGATGAACACGATCGCATCTCAGTTGGATGGACTTCCAGTTCCTGAACTCAGGACACTCACGATCCCCGAGACACTTCAACCCATCGATTCTGTTTACAAGTCTTTTGCCTACCGGTCGCGGGTCTGGTGGACGGCTGCCAGCTTGACCATCGGTTGTGTACTCACGGCCTGGAACCCACCGCTGCCAAAGCTTCCTGGGTACTGGGAGTTGGCGATCACTCTGACCGGAGTGGCATTGTTCTGCCTGGGGGCATCGATTCGAGTGGTATCGGCATCTCATATTTGTGCCAGGAAGAGTCTCGATGTCGTGAATACCGGGCCGTATTCGGTCTGTCGCAATCCCCTCTACTGGGGAACACTGTTGATGGTCCTGGCTTTCCCGTTCCTGATGAGGAGTCCGATTCTCGCACTCTCCATGGTGCCGATCATTCTCCTCTACACCTATGCAGTCGTTCCCGTCGAAGAGCAGGTGATGGCGACTCGGCATGGTGAGAAGTACGCGGAGTACTGCAAAGCGGTTCCTCGCTGGCTGCCCAATTTCCGGGGCTATGTGTCGGGCGAGGCGATGGGCCGCCAGACCGAGGGTTTCTATAAGGAATGCAAGCGTCTGGTGTACTGGGTGGCACTGGCCGTCGGTCTGTATGTGGCATTTCGCTTTCATGACGCATCCTGGTGGATACACCCATTGGCTTGGTGGTAGACTCCTCTGAACTGGCAGCGAGTTTTGCCAGACGGAGGATCGCTGCGATGTCTCTGTTCAGTGAGGGTTGCCGCTACTGGAGTGCCAGCGCTGTCATTCTCGGCGGCCTCATCCTGCTAACGGGTTCGTACAGCTGGTCTGAGGATAAGAAATCCACAAAGGTTGAAGTGCGTGTCGACGAGAGACCGGGGCGCCCCTGGCTCTATCGGACACGCAACTTCGCAGTGCAGACAGATATTTCTCGCGAAGAGGCTGAGGAGCTTTTGCAGCGTCTCGAAACGATGCTGGCTCTGATCAGTAAGTACTGGGGTCGCCCCAATTCCCAATCGATCGACATGTACGTCGTGCGGGATGTCACGAAGTGGCCACCTGGGTCGTTAGACCCGAATGGTTTACAAAGTATTCTCGCCGGCGGTGGCGTTACCGTGGGGCAGTCCCGGCAGAACTCCCAGACGGGTGAAGTTCTCGCCAGTCGGGCTGTGGTCTATGCCACCGCGGACCACGGCACGCCTCAGCATGAAGCCGTACATGCCTATTGCATGTTGAATTTTGGTCGGATGGGACCGACATGGTATGCAGAAGGCATGGCCGAGATGGGACGTTACTGGAAGGACAATCAGCAAGCCATCCACTGCGATCCCGAAGTGGTGAAGTACCTGAAATCGGAGCCACCCAAACGTCTCGCGGAAATTACGTCGACGGCTCAGCGATCGGGTGACAATTGGCAGAACTACGCCTGGCGTTGGGCGCTGTGTAACCTCCTGGCAAATAATTCAAACTATGCGCCTCGCTTCCACCCACTGGGGCTGGCGCTTCTCAGCGCCCAGAGAACCAGTTTTGAAGATGTCTATGGCCCGATGGCCAAGGAGATCGCGTTCGAGTATTCGCTATTCCTGAAAGACTTTGACAACGGGTATCGCGTTGACCTCTGCAGCTGGGATTGGAAGGCTCGGTTCCATTCCACACAGACCCGGACCATCACCACCAAAGTGAAGGCAGCTGCGGGCTGGCAGCCATCGCGGGTTATGGTGAAATCGGGGCAACGGATTTCTTATTCCACGCTGGGCACCTGGTCCCTGACCAAAGATGGCGAGAAGCTGACTGCCTTAGGCACGCTCAGCGGTACCGGACGGCTGGTGGGCGTACTGTTCAACGACTATGAACTCAGCGAGCCATTCGACCTCAGTGCAGAGGGATCGTTTGTGGCTCCCTCCGAGGGGAAACTCTACTTGAGATGTCGCGATGACTGGACCGGGCTCGGCGATAACACGGGCGAGATCAGCGTGAAGTTCCAGAAGGGCGAGTAGCTCCGTCCGGTATGGCGACCATCCGATTGGATCGCACGACCCTCAGCTACTCTTTCGGTTCGGACCAGTTCAGGTGCATGTGCAGGAACTTGTAGGTGCCGACGCCGTTGATGGTGTGTGGGCCATCGAAGACTTCGATCTCGGTGCGATCACCGATGCCAAGTTTGTCGTAGTGCCGCTTGACCTTGTAGTACTCCCACCCGACCCACTCATCGGGAGCGACGCCGTCCTCATGGCCACGTTCCACCATGCAGGGACGGGGTGTCATCAGTGACGACAGCTCCGCATAGTTCGCGATGTGCGCCATGTTCCATTCGAAGATCTCATACTCGCCGGTGAACATGTAGCTGTAGCGGTCTTCGGTGGTAACGATCTTGAGCACCCACTCATCAAAGTCGGCAGAACAGAT
>CANJZR010000135.1 GCA_947479075.1 Planctomycetaceae bacterium | reverse complement strand
GAGAAGAGTGCCAGCCACGAGAGTCTGTTTCAGGTCAAAGTCATCACATCCGCCGACCTGGGCCAGGAGATCCTTTCGAAGTATCGGGCAATCGTATTCCCCAACACACCGTCTCTTGAGAATGCTTCCATCGAAAAACTCACGGAGTACGTTCGGAACGGGGGAGGTCTCTGGCTGGGGCTGGGTGACGAGACCGTTCCCCGGGAATTCAATCGACAGTTCTTCCGCCTGGGCAGTGGAATCGCGCCGTGGCCGATCGAAGAGGCCCAAGGCGATCTGATTCTCCGTCAAGATTCGCTCACAATTCACCCTCCAGAGAAGGAGCATCCCGCCACAAGTCTTCTCAGCGATACGCAGCGACTGGATATTGACCGGGCCAAGGTGTTTCGACATTTCCCGTTTGAGTCAGAACGCTCCAGTCGCCAGATTCCCGTGCTGCTCCAGTCTGGAACCGGCGAGGCTTTAGTGGTGGAAGGTACGCTGGGCCAGGGACGATTCATTGTGCAGTCCTTTCCCCTGGGAGTGCGCTGGACCAGTCTGCCATTGACCCAGGCGTTTGTGCCGATGGTTCACGAATGGCTCTGGTATCTGATGCAGCCATCCACCGTGTCGCTGAATCTGTCGCCGGGAGATCCGATTAAGGTCTCGCTGCCGAACAACGAACATATCCGCGCTGTTCAACTGCAGCGACCTGCCGGTCTACCAGTTCCACTGACAACGTTTCTGCAGGGGGACCAGGTCTTGGCCCTCAGTCGGCGAACCCAGCTTCCCGGGAAATATGACGTGATGATTCAGATCGAAGGCAAGCCGAACGAAACGCGGCCTTCTCAGGTCCAACGGGCCAAAGAAGAATCCAATCTCGCACCCTGGTCCCCACAGCTGACGGAAATCTGGAATAGCTCGCCGAACGTACACTTCAACCCCACGATGCCGCTCTCGATGCCAGCCAGCGTTGGCCAGCAGGTCAACGGCAACCCACTTTGGAGGTTATTGCTGCTCGTCGTCGCCGCCGCTTTCTTGGCCGAATTGGGAATGGTGGCCTGGGTCGCGAGGAAGCGATTCGGCTTCCAGACAGACCCGCTTCCCTCGGGATCAGTCCCCCCTCAGCCCGTCGGGCCAGCATTCGGCATCGGGGAGAATACCTGATCATGCCCACATCACTTGTAGAGACGAGCCAGCACTTCGAGTGGGAGACGCCCTGGAGCATGGGGATCCTGGTCGTCTGTTGCGCCCTGCTGGGCGGATGGGTTCTGTGGCAACTGATCCGTGAAGGTCGCCAGACACAGACTCCCTGGACCTTCCTGTTCATTGGCCTGCGCACCATTGTGGCTGGTGTGTTGATCTGGATGCTCCTGGGACCCACTTCGGTCCAGGTGCGAAAAGAATCGCATCCACGCACTCTGGCGGTCTTCGTGGATTCCAGTTCCAGCATGGAGACTCAGGATCAGCCGGATGAAACAGCTGACCGGCGTTGGAAAATCGCCGCAGAGAATACAGCCGATCCGCTTGTCGCAGCTGACCGGACTGTCCTGTACTCAGCGGCCATGCGCCAGCAACTGGTACTGCTCACCCACATGGTTGAACAGCAGCAGCCCAGCGACGAACGTCTGGAGTGCACGGCGAAGTGGCAGGAACTTGCCAACTCCTGTCAGACCTGGCTGGCGTCGGACATCCTGAAAACCTCGCTGAAGTCGGACCAGCAGGAACTCCTGCAGGAATTGCGAACCACGCTGAATACGGAACTGCTGCCCTTCGTCGAATCCACGGACTGGATCTCCGGCACGGATCCCGGAGACAGAGAAGACCGGTTACGGAGAATGACGGAAACCGGAGAACAATTTGCTGCCCGCTGCCGTGTCCTGGCCGACGGAATGCTTCCGTCAACTGGAGAATCCCGAACGACCCGATACGAGCCGGAGACAACAGGCAGAGAAACGCGACTCGAACTGGTGGCTCCGGTGCTTCGGAAAGGCATGGAGGAATGGCGTCGGTCCAGCGATGACTCATTCCAGATGCGAATCTCCCAGTTCTCCGACACGGTGTCGAACCTGGAGAACGACAACTGGGAACAGTCGCTTCTGGCGAAACAGCCGTTGGAGAATGGTGCCCCGGTGACGCGCCGGACGGACTTCACAGAGCTGCTCAAACAGATTCGCGACGAAACGACCAAAGAAGAACTGGCTGCCGTTCTGGTTCTGACGGATGGCCGAGACACCGCAGGTGCTCCGGAAGATCCTCGTGATCTGGTGTCACAGCTGCGGGTCCCGCTGTATATCGTCCCGATCGGCCGCAGTGACATGAAGCGGGATCTGACGCTGCATCATCTGCATGCTCCGACATCTGTGATCGAAAAGGACAAGATACTCATCGAAGGCACGGTGACCGCTCATCGCTGCGCCGGAGACACTTGTCAGGTTCAATTACTGGAAGGCAACCAGATTGTTGAAACTCGCACGTTAACCTTAACACACGATCAGGAAGATCTGCGATTTCGATTTGAAGTCCCCACGGTCAAACCCGGTCGCCGCGAATTCAAAGTGCAGATTCCCCTGATCTCCGATGAACACTCGGCGGAAAATAATTCCGGGTCGGTCGGAGTTGATGTCGTTGAAGCGGTACTCAGAATTCTGATCGCCGACAATCGGGCAAGCTGGGAACATCAACACCTGGTCAATCTCTTCAAGCGGCAGGAACAGGTGGAGTTCGATGAACTGAAGTTTCTGCCACACCCGATCGGTACGGGAAAACGGAAAGCGACGGCTCAGTTTCCAGCGACAATCGACGAGTGGAGCCAGTATCGCATCGTGATCCTCGGGGATCTGGGACCCCGGCAACTGAATCCGCAAAGCCAGAAGTCTCTGCGGGATTACATCATGCAGCGCGGTGGATGTCTGATTGTCATTGCGGGTCGCAAGGATATGCCGCAAGCATTTCAGAACGAACCGCTGGAGTCACTACTTCCTGTGACACCTCAAGACGGATTCCAACCCGTAACGTCTGGGTATCGAATTGAACTCACCGCGGAAGGAAAGACGGCGGAAGTGATGCAGCTGTCCGACGATCTTGCGGACACGGAAGCTGTGTGGCGTGATATGTGTTCTTCCATGCCGATCTGGTTCCTCTCTGACTATCACAAGCCGAAACCGTCGAGCCATGTGTTATTGAGCGCCATCTCCCGGAACGGATCCGTGTCCGACTCCGACAACCCGGCGTTCCTGATTTGGCAACAGATCGGTGCCGGGCGTGTGGCGTATCTGTCATCTCCCTCCACGTACCAGCTGCGAATGCGCAATGGCGACCAGTACTTTCATCGTTTCTGGGGACAACTCCTGAGATGGATTGTTTCCGGTGCTGTCCCTTCTGGATCGAAGACCGTAAAACTGTTGACTGACAAATCGAACTATCAGCAGGGAGATGCGTCGCAGATTACGGTCGACTTATTGGACCTCGAAAGTCGACCGGTCTCACAGGCGAGCCCTCAGATTGAGGTCATTCACCACGGGGAGGTTTCAAGCAATGTCGCTCTCTCTCCTGACCCGAAAGTCCCGGGAAGATATCTCGGACAGTATTCGACCGCGACCCCCGGCCGGTACACACTGAGAGTGCATGGTCCCGATGTGGACCGGTTACTGGCGGCGGAAAGCTATTCTACTCCCGTGCAACTGGAGGTAGAATTTGAAGCTGGTCTTGATCGCGAACTAACGGATACACGTTCCGACCGACCCCTGCTGGAACAACTGGCTGAGCAGTCTGGGGGCCTGGTTCTGGAGCCGACAGCTGTGGCAGAACTGAATCAGGTACTTTCTCTGAAACCGCGAACACTGGAAACATCCCAGCGAACTGCGTTATGGGACCGGTGGTGGTGTCTGTGGCTCATCCTGGGATGTTCGACGGTGGAATGGGTGATCAGAAAACAAGTTGGACTGGCCTGATGTGACGCTCTGGGAAGAGTTGATGGTTTGCTTCTTTCAAAACGAGTGACAGGACTTGAAAAATGACTATGACTCCCCGTCTGCAAGAGGGAACAGCTCTGCTCGTTCCCGACAACGTGTCTCGCATGATTTCGGCAGTCGTCACTCGTACTCACAGAACCAGGCTGCTCGCTGGAGCGTTACTGGCACTGACAGTGGCCTCGGTGTTGCTGCTGATCGCCATTGGCCTCGACTGGAGTCTGGTGCTGTTTGATCCCGGGTTACGAGCTCAACTGACCACTGTCACAATCGTCGTCATGGCGATATCGGCTTTGACCTGCGTTGGCTGGGCATGGCGGCGACGGGTCACCGGTCTCGAAGCGGCACGTCAGATCGATCTGCAGAACCCGGAGCTTCAAGAACGTTGGGCATCCGTCACGGAGTTTTCTCGCGATGTCTCTGGCACCGGTCGCCAGGGCTCAGAAGTGATGATTCGGAGGGTCGCTGAAGAAGCAGAACGTATGGGTCGAAATGTCGACACCGGGAACGTGCGGCTGGGGAACGAACTTCCATTGAGCCTGCGCTACCTCGGGATTGCTGCCGTTCTATGGATCACGGTACTGGCTCTGGATCCCGCCAAAGCCACGATTCTCGTGCGCCGGTTTTTCAAGCCGCGTGCAGATATCAGCCTGACTCAGCTGCGATCTGAAAAGGGAAACCTTGTTCATGCCCGAGGTGACAATCTCAAATTGGAAGCAATGGTCACAGGTCGCGTGCTGCCAGCGGGCGAGCTGACGATCCGCAAGGAAAACGGAAGCGAAGAGACGCTCCCTCTGGAGTTGGTCACTGGCGAGACTCCGAAGTTCATCTACCCGCTGAAGAATCTACAAGAAGAGTTCTCGTACCGTTTTCGTTCCGGGGACAGCCAGACCCCATGGCATACGGTCGATGTGGCTGAACGTCCGACTCTGACAAAGGTCGATTTCCACATCATTCCGCCCGCATACTCCAAGCTCCCAGAACTCCATCAGGACGGGCTCCCGAAAACTGTTCAGGCACTCCAGGGAAGCCGACTGATCTTGCGTCTCGAATCCAATGTGCCGCTGAAGTCGGCCGAACTCAAAGGCGACGATGAGACTAGCTATGGACGCCTGGGGCAGTTGCCGACCTATCAATGGGAACTCGATCTCCAGGAGTCGCTGGCATTTCGACCGCTGCTGGAAAGTGAACACGGCTTGTTCAACGACCAGCCGCCGCGGTGTGAAATCGTGATCTACCAGGATCAGGCCCCCGTGGTCAGCGTCGCTGATCCGACGAATGACATCGCCGTGCACCCCGAAGACACAATCACAATCGCCTTTGACGCCAAAGATGACCTCGGTGTCTCTCACGCCGAACTGGTAATCCTGGATGGTGCGGGCGAGAACGCTCGGGAAATGAAGTCGATTCCGATTCCGCTAAAGGAACAGGCCGGAGCGACAACTGTCCATTCAGAGATCCAACTCGCCCTGAAGGACTTTGAATTGAAGCATGGCCAGGAACTCACCTACGCCATCCGAGTCTATGACACCAAGAAAGAGGCCACGCTGCAGCACCCTTCGGCAAGCCCCACGCAGTCTCCAAACGAACAGAATTCCGTGGCCAGCAACACTAATCCGCCACAAGACTCCACAGCCCAGCCCGGAGAGTCTCCTTCCGCCCAGGAGAATAATCAGGAACAGGAGCCGAAACCGCCGTCGGAGGCACTCGCCATTCAGAAGAACGATTCTGAAAACAGTTCGGGAAAGCCTGACGCTAAACAATCGGAGACCCCGCAGACCGAATCATCCCCGAATGAGAAGCAAGCAGGAGGCGGCAATCAATGGTCTCCCAAGTCTCAGGCCAAGGCAGGTCAGAAGCCGAAACCAGGAAGTCAGATCGAGGGGAAACCCCGTCCCGACTTCTTCATGGCCAAGAATGAGTTGGACACTCCAGGTGGGCAATGTACCAGCTGCAGTCCACGTCGCATCACCATTGACGAATGGGCGGGGACATATGCATCACAGGTACTCGAGAAGCAACAGCTGCAGATTGATCCCGTGCTGACAGAAATGAAGCAAGCACTCACACAGGCCCGCGACACGCTACAGCCCGTGACCAAGCGAGTTCAGTCGAAGGCAGCTTGGCAAACGACAGACAGTGTTGAAGTCCGAAAGGCCGACAAACTACTGACACAGGCAAATGCCGCCGTCACCGACCTCACGAAGAAGAGCGAAGGCACGCCGTACGTCGTCATTGGCCTGCAACTCCAGGACATCTCGCGACTGCACATTCAGCCCGCGAGAGAACGACTTTCCGCTGTTACGCTGCTCGATCAAACGAGTGAAGAAGCCGATTTGACCGCCTCTATTTTTCACATCGAACGCGCGATTGAACTTCTGGAAAAACTGACCAAGGAGTACGAGACGGCGAAGCTCAATCAAAAACTGGCCGACACGATGACGCGAATTCGGAAGATGCATCAGATCTTCCAGGAGGGAACGTTGGCGATACTGAGTTCCAAGAAGCCATTGCTGAATCCCAAGCAGCGGGCCTACATGGAACTGGAACTGACTGATGAATATCTGCAGAGACTGCAGGAGTTGTTGAAGAAGAAACTGGAAATTCAGGCAGAGCTGGCAAAAGCCATGTCCCAGGATCCGCGATTGCTGGAACGCTTTATGGCACGCAGTCGACTGGAGGCCACAACTCTCCGGGATCAACTGACACTGCTGCACAATCGACAGCTGAAACTGACACAGGAAGTCCGGCAAGGCCTGCCCGTGGAGGACAAGGCTCAGGCAGACGTTGATGGGAAACTGAGCCTGGACAAGTTCCGGATCCCCAACCGGGAAGTCGATGCCGCCATCATTGCCGATGACGCCGCCAAGATGCTCGAGAACTACATCACATGGACACCCAAGGATCTGGATGTCAATCAGGGCGATCTGGCCGTTTTCAAACGCAAAGGGACTCGCATCGCGTCTGTCGCGACGGATCTGGCCCGTCTGGCGTCGGACGAGGATGCGACATCGGCACAGAAATCGGCGTCACAGCTCTACGAGCTCCTGCTGGACTATCAGGCCACGCTGCCTGATCTGCTGAACTCGACAGAGCATCCGAAGCTGCCCTCTCACATCACGTGGCGCATGCAGGAAGCCGAGAAGCTGATTACGGAAGTCTCCGGCTGGATCCGAAAAGAAAGTGCCATGAAGGACGACAAGCATCATCTTGCAGCCGAGGTCGACCAGCACCGCATGACAGTCGACACGATGGAGCTGACGCGAAAGCTGACCAGTCTGGAAGCCCAGTGCGAGGGGATCAGTCCGGAACTTCTCAAGTCAGCACAGGGGCTGTTATCCACTCTGGAAGATGACCTGGTCCCCGAACTGGAGGAGTCACAGAGACATCTCAGCGCCAACAAGGTTCGGAAAGCACTGGAGCATCAGGCCAACGCATTACTGCACTTTGCGAAGGCCGAGTCGCAACTGGACGACGTGATGGACGGGATCATCAAGTATCTCGATTCGTTGCCAGTCAATCGCACTCCGACTCTGGCGAAAGATGCAGAGCCGGAATCCCTGGAAGAGCTGCTGGCCATGCTCGAAGACGAATCACGAGCGGCGGAGGCGCTGGGCATTCCGTGCTGTCGTCCTTCCAACCTTCTGCTCGAGAAAGACTGGACCAAACCCGGTTCGTCCGCCGGGTCCGGCAGTTCGCCGGGCTCCGGATCTGGATCTGGATCCAGAGGTCGCATGCTGCAAGCCAGAGGTCCGCTGACTCAGTCGCAGGAAGCCAGCAAACAGGCGGGCAGAGTGCGAGAGAAGCTGGACGATTCCATGAAGCGACTGGCGAAACGGTCTGGTGGAGCCGAATCACAAGGGACGGCTCAGAAGAGCGAGAGAGCCTGGGACACATTGAGTTCAAAGCTGGAAGATCACATCCGGCAGGGGCGTGGAACTCTGCCGCCGGAACGCTATCGCAAGGCGATCGAACAGTACTTCGAGACGCTCGCTGGCAAACCGAGCGAGAGTTCTCCGACCCCGTAAGGGCTGACCTGCTTTGTCGGCGTCGACGCCAGCGGAGCCGGGCATCGCCTGCTCCGCAAGCGGCCCGCAGAGCGTGTGGGAAGATGACCTGGACTCTTAACTTGAACCCTCGTCCCCTGGTGCTCAATCGAGTTCGCTCAGGAACCGTTTGAGTTCCTCGAATGCGTGCGAGTCGCCCTGAGCGTGAGCGGCATCAATGCCACGCTGAAAGGCAGACCGGGCTTCATCAGTCCGGTTGAGCCGGGTGAACTGCTGGCCGGCCATTAGAAACGCGGGAACGTACGGACTCTCGTCGTCCATCAGCCCTGTCAGGTAGGTCAGGCTGCGATCGTTCTCGCCTTCTTTATCCAGCTCCATGGCCAGCATATAGCGCAGCATCTGGTCCAGCGGTTCGCAGTCCAGCATCGCTTCGAGTTTTTCGCGGCGCGTCATGACAGCTCTCCTCAACCGCAACAACGGCTGCTGGGCGGCGTATCAAACTCGGTCGAGCAGAACGAGGCCCCGCAGCTGTGGCGGTTCCGTTACTGACGTGACTTCAGATACGCGATCAGGTCGATGATCTGCTCGCGCGTCAGCTGGGTATCGAGTCCAGCGGGCATGACCGACACGGTGCTCGGGCGAATCTCTTCGATCTCCGAACGGGCAATGCG